>CAMNVW010000020.1 GCA_946563605.1 uncultured Clostridia bacterium
ACAGGAGCCGTCTTTCTGATATTTATTATAACTTTAAAGCCCACCTTTGTCAAGTGTGGGCTTTTGTGTATAAGGAAGTTGACGGAACACAAAGCCGATTTGCACGATAGCTTAAACAGTCACTTCCCGTCACTTGTAAAAACAACACAAAAGGGGTATAATAAAAGAAAAATAAATTGTGGGAAAGGCGGGAAGAAGATGGCTAGAAAAATAGCGAACAAGGTTCACCACAAGAAAAAGGCATTTCGGGCAGGTCCAAAATTTGCGCGTATGGATATGAACGCAAGGGTGATGCGCGTGCTCAAACATCAAAAGCAGGAACCGATCGGCATTCGCGCGCTGGAAATACAGGCGCAGGTCAGCCACGATGAACGCGGGAAATTTTATGACCTGCTGGAAACAATGGAAAAAAGCGGCGAGATTTGGAAAAGGAAAAATTCGGTGGTTCTCAGCCGCAGTCAGGGGCTTATCCGCGCGCAGATTGTGAGCGTGAACGAAAAATTTGGCTTTGCGAAGCCGGAAACCGACGGCGAGGAAACCAAGCCGGACATTTTTCTGCCAGGGCGGTTTATGCTGGGCGCAATGCCTGGCGATACGGTGCTTGTCCGTGTGGATAGAACGAAGAAAAAAGCCGAGGGCGAAAGTCCAGAAGGCGCTGTTGTGCAGATTGTTGAGCAGAACGATGCACCGTTTACCGGCGTGGTCGTACGCCAGCCGCAGGGCTATTTCCTGCGTCCCGACCGCATGACGCGATTCCTTTTGGAAATCGAAAAGGGACAGCTGCACGGCGCCAAGGACGGGGATAAGGTGCTGGTGAAGATCAGCACGCGCGGCGACAGCCATTTTGCGCATAAGGTGTCGGTGGTACAGGATTTCGGCGATGCTGACCGTGCGCATGTGTGCTGTCAGGCGGTGCTTGCAAACTACAACGCGCGCATGGAATTTGACGAAGCCACCCTTGCCGAAGCGCGTGAGCTGGAAGCAAAGGGGATTCCTGTTTCGGAGCTGACCGAGCGCATGGATTTAACCGGTTTGGATATTTTTACGATTGACTCGGAGGACAGCAAGGATTTGGATGACGCGGTTTCGCTCGAGCGCGACGACGAGCATTGGTTCTTGGGTGTACACATCGCGGACGTCAGCAGGTATGTGCGGCAGGGCAGCGCGCTGGATTTGGAGGCGTACCGCCGCGGCACCAGCGTTTACTATGCGGATCAGGTCATCCCGATGCTGCCAAAGGAGCTTTCCAACGGAATCTGTTCGCTCAATCCCGACGAGGTGCGCCTGACCTTTTCTGCGCTGATCACCCTCAATTTAAACGGCGAGATTGAAAGCTACCGCTTTGTCAAGAGCTACATCCGTTCGCGCGTCAAAGGCGTTTATAAGGAGATCAACGCGATTTTGGACGGAACAGCTTCGCCGGAGATCATGGGGAAATATGCACAGCTGATACCGCAGATTCGGCTGATGCAGCAGCTTGCGCAGCTTTTGCGCAAGAGAAGATTTGACCGCGGCGCGATGAACATCACCTCAAACGAATCGAAATTTGTGATTGAGGATGGCAGGATCAAGGATATTGTTCCGCGTCCGGGCGGCGAAAGTGAGCGGATGATTGAAGAATTTATGCTGACGGCAAACGAGGCTGCCGCAACGCTTGCGATGCAGCAGGAAATCCCGTTTGTCTACCGCGTACATGAGCAGCCGCCGGTGATGAAGGTGAATCTGCTGCATGATTTGTTGAATCGTCTGGGGATTCAGGCGGATAAGCTGATGGAAAATCCGCAGCCAAAAGATTTTTCCAATATTTTGGAGAATGTTCGCGGCACAGAGCTGGAGCCGGTCATCAATCATCAGCTGCTGCGCACCATGTCCAAAGCAGTCTACTCCGAGCGCAACATCGGGCATTTTGGCTTGGTGCTGGATAACTACGCACATTTCACTTCACCGATCCGCCGTTATCCTGACCTCAGCATCCACCGCATTTTGACAAGCTATGTCGCCGGAATGCCAAAGGAAAAGATACACAAAAGATATGATTCGTTTGTGCGTTCGTCCAGCAAAAATTCCAGCCAGATGGAACTGAACGCCATGAATATCGAGCGTGACTGCGAAGCGTACTACAAAGCGGAATATATGTCGAGCCGCATAGGAGAATGTTTTGCAGGCAGGATCACCGGTATTGCCAATTACGGATTCTATGTGGAGTTGGAAAACAGCGTGGAAGGTCTGGTTCCGATGCGCGATTTGCCGATGGGCGAGTATGAGGTTGAGGAAGGCATTGAGCTCAAGGAAATCCGCAGCGGTACATTTTACCGCATTGGTCAGCCAATACAGGTAAAGGTCGCTTCGGTCGATGTTTCGGCAGGTCAGGTCAATTTTGTGCTGGCGTAGGTGTACGCCGTTGAGAGGAGAACAGGGATGGAAAATAAACCGGCATTGAAAAAAACAGTCAAATCTGGCATTACCTTCGGCAGCGCTTTGGCGATGGTCATTAGCTACACGACATGGAAGTCGGTCGGATGGGCGATTTTTCATGGGCTGCTCAGCTGGCTGTATGTGATTTATTTTGTTTTAAAATATTAAAACTGCAGGAAAAGAACAACCGCTGGATAGAAAAAGGCAAAAAGAAACCACTCGCAAATTTTTTGCGAGCGGTTTCTTTTAAAGCTCTTTTGACATGGAGATGTGCGGACAAAATTCGTCGAGATATTCTTCGCCCGATTCGATGTAGCCGTTTTTGCGATAAAAGCCTTTAGCACGCACCTGTGCGCTCAGGTGAGCGACCGCCGGACCTTTTGCAAGGGTGCGAATCTTTTCTTCGCAGGCGCTCAAAATTTGATTGCCCAGATGCTTGCCGCGGTAATTTTCCAGCACGCAGATGCGTCCAAGCTGCCAAATGCCATTCTCGTCCTGATAAAGACGGGCGGCGCCGATCGGTTCTTCGCGGTCATAAACGGTCAGATGCCAGCTTATCTTGTCCAAGTCGTCAAATTCGACCTTGAAACCCTGCTCTACAACAAAGACGCTCGCGCGTACAAAAAATGCGTCGTCGCTGCCTTTTTTTCCCTGTGTCCAGTTGAATTGATATTCCTGCTTTTTAGCCAAAACGATTCCTCCTTTTTGAGTATATCCTTATTATAGCCGATTACAGCGGACAAATCAATTTTAACAGCAGCAGAAATACACATCCTGGGATGCCGAAAGCGGCGCTGATGAGCAAAGTAGGCGTGGTAACGGCAAGTCCAAGGGAAGGAAACAAACATTGCAGAGCCAGCAGGCAGGCGGAGCCGCTGAATGCGGAGAACAGCGTTCCGCGCAAAAAGTAGCGGTGGTTGATGAAAAACAGTGCCTGCACGATGATGCACGCCACTAAAATAAGAAACAAAATGGTTTGATCCATATGCACTTCCTCCTTTTGCTCCTATATTTATGGGGAAAGGGTGCGTTTTATGAAAGGAGATGGGAAGGATGATCACAGTCAGGCTGATAACAGACCCTTCGCCGCAGCTAAGAAAGGTACTGCGGTTTTCGGTCATTGTTTCGCGGTTTCATGGAAAGTGGGTGCTTTGCCAGCATAAGGACAGGGATACCTATGAGATTCCGGGGGGACACATCGAAGCTGGGGAAACGCCGGAGCAGGCTGCGCGGCGGGAATTGTATGAAGAAAGCGGCGCAAAGGAATATACCCTGCGGTTTGTGGGCGTATACGGTGTGTGCAAAAACGGGTCGGAGGATTTTGGCGCGCTTTATTTTGCGGATATCGACGCTTTCGATTCTCTGCCAGAGGATTTTGAGATGCAAAAGGTTGCGTTTTTTGACACACTGCCGGAGAATATGACCTATCCGCAGATACAGCCAAAACTGGTGCAGTTTGTAAAAGAATCCGGCTTGCTGGATTGATATGATGATAAGAAACCCCCTGCCAAACGGATAGTTTGGCAGGGGCTTTTGCTATGTACAATATTAATATAAAAGTTTTACGCAATTTTTTTCAAAAAATTACGAGGTGCAGGAGCAGAGCTCTTGCTCGCACTCCACAGAGTGCGAAACACTCCAAAAAATAAATAAAAATGTTCGGAGCAGGATGCCGTTGCGATGCACCTGTGCGGTAGCACACCGCGTAAACGGCTCGATTTTTATCCATTATATAAAAATGTATGTTTTGCTGTCGCAAAACCGCACTAACGTGCGGCAGCATCGAAACTGCTTTTGTGCCCTATCCTCTTTTATATTTTTTATTTTATCGTTGGGACGTTGTCCCAAACCCTACCAAAGGCTCTGCCTTTGGAATCTGCCGCCTTTTGAAAAAGGCGGGCGAAAACTTTATTTTTAGAGAGAAGCTTTGTAACGGGCATATGCTTCGCGCAGTTCAGCGGCAGTTTCCTCAGGGCATCTTGGGTTGCAGTGCGCCCATGCGCCGGTTTCGCTGGAAGCGTTGAATTTCTGCTGATTTTCCGAGCGCAGCGGTGGGAAGAATTCAACATGGAAATGGAAATCCTCCTCCACATCGCCGGAGTTGACAGGTGCGTTGTGCATACACATCATGTATGGGAATTCCTTGTTGAACATGGTGTCGAACATACCAACGATTTGTTTGAGTGTAATGCCGAAATCGCTCTTTTCCTTGTCGGTCATCTGGGTAATGTGGGAGATGTGGCGTTTCGGGAACACATAAATTCCGTATGGATATTCGGTGAAGAACGGCAGGAAAACGGTGAAGGAATCGTTTTCAAAAACAATGCGCTGCTGAAATTCCTGCTCGGCTTTGAGCATATCGCAGAACAGGCAGTTTCCTTTTTCTGCGCGGTACTGCTGTGCGGACTGTAATTCCAACTGCAATTTTTTCGGGATCACCGAGTAGCCGTAAATCTGTCCGTGCGGATGCGGCATCGAAGTGCCGACCATGCTGCCGCGGTTTTCAAAGATAAACACATATTTGATGTTTTCGTCTTTGCGGATTTCCTCGTAGCGTTCTGCCCACAGATCAACCAGCTTGCGCATATGTGCGTCGCTGAGCTCTTTTAAAGTGGTGTGGTGTCCCGGGGAATAGAGAATGACCTCGCATTTGCCGTAGGATGGACGAACTTTGAAAAAATCGTTGGCAACATCGTCCGGCTGCGGTGGATTTTGCGACAGCGCAGGGAAGTCGTTGTCATATTTTAAAACGTCGTAATCGTCTGGAACTTTGCCGGAACCCGGGCAGAATGGACACCAGTCTTTTGGCATCTGCGGACGGTTCTGGCGGTTGGAGTTGATCATGACCCAGTCTTGAATCAATGGGTGCCATCTTAATTCAGCCATCAATAAAGTCCTCCTTGTATGGGGAAAATTTGAAACCAAAAATGTGTGCTAAAACGATTCTTCTGTAATCTCAATGCCGCCGCATGGACGGATGGAAAGCAGGTGGCAGCTGCCTTCTCCGGTGACCTTTTCCATCTCAGCTGCAAATTCCTCAGCCATATCATCTGGTACAAATACCTGAATCGTGCCACCGAAGCCGCCGCCATGAATACGACAGACACCGCGGCCGTGAAGAAGATGTTCCGCAGTCATCAGTGCAACGGACGCCGGCTGTGACAGAGGATTAAACGAAGGATAGATGTTTTGCAAGAACATATAAGAGGAACGTCCGGAAGCCTGACAGAGATTTAAAAACAGCGGCATATCCTTGTCCTTGAGCGCCTGAGCGACCTCCTGCGCACGCAGATTTTCGGTGAAGAAGTGGTGTGCGCGCAGTAAAGCGCGGTCGTTGGTCTGCTTGCGTAAATCGGAAAGGTTTGCGTAAAAGTCTGCCATCGGAACCTGACGAAGATATTCCTTGCCGAAGTAAGCGGCGATGGATTTCATCTCGGATGGGATGGCGGCATATTCCGCAGTCAGATCGGAGTGGTCGCCCTTGACGTCCACAATGTACATGGTGTAACCGCAGGAGGAAAAGCTGAAATCGGTCTTTTCAACGCGCGGATGGGCAGGGTCAAAAAAGTCGATGGAAACAAATCCGCCGACCGAACAAGCCATCTGGTCGAGCAGACCGCTTGGTTTGCCGAAATATTTGTTTTCAGCAATCTGACCGATCTGTGCAATCAAAACAGGGTCGAGCGCGCCGTCATTGTATAAGCAGGAGAACACCGTTCCGATCAGCACCTCGAATGCGGCGGAGGAAGAAAGCCCTGAACCGCCGAGCACTTCGGAGGAAACACAGATGTCGATACCGCCGATGTGATAACCCATCTCATGGAAGGTAGCGGCAGTGCCGCGGATGAGCGCCGGCGTCGTGTTGATTTCGTCCTCACAGATGCTGAGGTCGTTGAGATCAATTTCCTGAAACGGGAATCCTTCGGAAAGGATGCGAACACGGTTGAGATTATTTTTGGACGCGGCTGCAATCATATCAAGATTGATGCTTGCGGCAACAACACAGCCGCGCTGGTGGTCGGTGTGGTTTCCGCTGATTTCGGTGCGGCCTGGCGCACTGAACAGCCTTGGCGTTTCACTGTCAGGAAAAGTCTGTGCAAAATTTTCTAACAAACGGCAGTAGCGGCTGCGATGATGTTCGAGCGTACCTGCGCGATACAGTTTTGAAAAAACAGGATCATATCCTCCCTGTGAAAGGGTATGTAAAACATCAGAAATATTTTTCAAAAAAATACCTCCCTATCGGTTTTTAGAGCGTTGTAAAAAAATAAAAACTCCCATCTATTAGGTTATCTTATCTGCAAGGTGAAATCAATACGATAAGCGACAAATTTTATGATAATTTTGATAGATTGATAATTTGACACAAATAAGTCACACGAAAATGTACAAATCAAACGCCAAAGGACAGCCATTTTTGGTCGCTGTCCTTTGGCGTTAGCAAGTTTATTCGTTTTTGGAAGCAAGATTTTTTTTAACCTGTTCGATTTTTTCGGGCGGCGCGTCCTGTAATTGGTACCATCCGCGCTTTTGCAGCTCGGTAAAAACATCGTGCTGAATCTGATGTTCTTCGGACAACAGATTTAAAAATTCATTCAGCAGCATTGAAGATGTGCATTCGTTAGCAAACTGATTGTAGCTTTCGGTCATCATCTTTTGCGAGCTGAGCGCGTCCATGAGCATTTCTTTGTCGTTGAAACTTTGGCTTTGCATGAAGTCTCCTCCTTTTATCCCAACAGGTTGATGAGTTTGTTTTTGTGGATTTCATGCTTTGCGGCAATCTGCTCGCAGACGGTCCTCAGCTGCTGATCCTGCGTCATTTGGGCGTACATCTTGAATTTCTGAATCAAAAGCTGTTCGAGCTTGAGCTGTTCTTCGATGGCAGTCAGTTCTTTGGTGGTCATCTGGGTACTTCACCTCTCAGAAGAGTTTTTCCTAAACAGTATGCCCACCGTTGATAAACATTATTTCAAATATCAAGGGGGAATTTCACCAAAAGGCAAAATCCCCCAATAAACTGGAAACTGAGAGGCAATGCAATCAGTGACCTCTGTGCTTTGCTTTTCGTTTTTGCTGTTTCAAATCAAACTGGCGTTGCTTTTCAGCGTCTTTCTGCTCTTTGCTGATTTGCTTTTTCTGGGTTCTCATCTCCTCACGCTGCATCTGCAGCGCCTGCTGTGACTTTGTCCCAATACCGAAAACTTGTAATTGCTTTTTGGCGCTGCGCTGTCTACGCTTTGGGTTATCTGCAGTTTGTTTCACCTCGGTTTCGATAGCCGGACTGAACTTTAACTCATAGTAGTGTTTGAGGATGAAGTCTCAAACCTCGTAATCCTTCGGCTCTGCTCCAAATATAACTTTGCACACGGAAAGTTTATCGCCTGATGTTCGTTCAAAAACGCCAACCCAGAACTGCCCCTCAAAAAATACTGTCAGTTTTCCGCTCTCTGCGTCCATAACATTCCCTCCTAAAATGAGTTATGGACAAAGAATGGACAACCCAGGAGGGGCAGGTTACTTACCTTATCAATAGATGAGACGGCCGGGCTACCTACCGGCTCTGGCACACCTAGACAGATGTGCGTTGCGTTTTTATCTTTGTCATCTTTATTAAGCCTTACGGCAAGATACACGGCTCAACATATTACGATTGGTCGAGCCGATACAAGTGAAGTATACCACTATCGAAAAGGGCTTTCAACCCTCATTGTAGGCTCTGATAGTAGTAGCAAGCCCCTGTGCCATTTTGCCACAAATGAACCGCTAGCCGATGTAATGTAAAGGGTGGTAAAATCACCCTTTACACATTACCTCTCAGCAAAAAATCATGAAAAATATCTTAATGCTTGTTCTTTGCCTGTAAAATATCGCCGACGGTGCTGCTGTGCTGTGCGCGGAAACGGTATTTTTCCACAATCTGGCTGATTTCGGTGTGAGTTTGCTGAACTTCATCGTGGAAAGCGCGCGCGGAAAGACGCTGTGCGCCGTGTCCCATGATAATCAGCTGCTCCATTCCATCGGAGGTCGCGACCCGCACCCGATATTGTTTTTCCATCTGGTAGGTGGCTTTTTCGATGTAAGCGTCGGCAGTTTCCGCCTCTTTGGTGTAGACGATGGTGATGTTGTTGTATTTTTCCACCGAGCCTTGACCGCCACGCACCTTGTAAGCGTCGAATACCAGAATCACACCGCATTTTCGGTAGCCCTGATAGTTGGAAAGCACATCCGCCAAGGACTGACGAGCGGCTTGCAGGCTGGTTTTAGCAAGCGTTTTCAGCTCGTCCCACGCAAAGATGATATTGTAGCCGTCCACCAGCAGATATTCCGGCAGGATTACCGGTGCGGATGGTCTTTGCCTGACGGAGTTATCGATTTCGGGTCGCCTGGGAATGAATTCTTTGCGCTTGACCGCTCCATAGGTGCGTTCATAGATGGCTTGCAGTTCCTTGTCCTCTTCCAATGTGCCGCGGTACGCAGCATGATTTACGCTCGCGGCAGCTGAGGGCGTGTCCTGTGCATCCTCGTCGGGATGGTAACCGCTTTCGAGGTGCATATACTGTTCCACCTGATTCCACGGGATATTGATGCCTGCGCCATGGGTGCAGAAAACGGAATCGGCGGTGTTTTCCAAATCGGCGTTTACATCGTAGTTCATTGCCTCCACGATGGCGTCCTGTTCTTTGCAGACCTCATATCCGCCTGGACGGCAGCTCAATCGACCGCGACCGTGGGTGTAGGAGATAAGCTCCGCCTGATAACCGCGCATGGCGGCAACCGGTGCGCTGCCGTGCAGGATCGCCATGTCGTCAATTTGTTCGGGGTTGTCGCAGGTGCCGTTTTTCTGGCGAATGTCAATCATTGCGCGTCCGACGTGTTCCACTGGAACCTCCATGGTAAACTCGTAGCATGGCTCAAGCAGGATGCTTTGTGCTTTGCGCAGACCCTGACGGATAGCGCGGTAGGTCGCCTGACGGAAGTCTCCGCCTTCGGTGTGTTTGATGTGAGCCCGACCGCTGAGAAGGGTCATTTTGATGTCGGTGATGGGGGAGCCGGTCAACACGCCAAGGTGTTGTTTTTCACCCATGTGGGTTAAGATCAGCCGCTGCCAGTTGAGGTTTAAATCGTCGGTGCTGCAATCGGACTCGAATACCAGACCGCTTCCTCTCGGGAGTGGTTCCAGCAGCAGATGCACCTCGGCATAGTGGCGCAGCGGTTCAAAATGTCCGACGCCTTCCACCGGCGCGACGATGGTTTCTTTATACACAACGCTGCCTTGACCGAAGGAAACGTCCAATCCAAAGCGGTCGTGGATGCGCCGCTGCAAAATCTCGAGCTGAACCTCGCCCATCAGCTGGACATGGATTTCGTGCAGACGTTCGTCCCACAAAATGTGCAGCTGTGGGTCTTCTTCCTCCAGCTGCCGCAGTTTGCGCATCGTTTCGGGAATGTTGCAGCTTGGCGGCAGCAACATTTGATAGGTCAGCACGGGCTCCAGCACCGGCGGCATTGAGCCGGATTCTGCCCCTAAGCCCTGACCGGCGAAGGTGTGTTCCAAACCGGTGACCGCGCACACACCGCCTGCCGGTACAGAATCGGCGAGTTTATATTTTGCACCGGAATACAACCGCAGCTGGTCGGCTTTGTCTGTCCATTTTTCATTCTGCGTTTGACCCGAAAGCGCATCTTTGACGTGCAGCAAACCGCCGGTGACCTTCAGGTAGGTCAGACGCATTCCCTGAGCGTCCCGTGCGATTTTGTAGACGCGCGCGCCAAATTCGGCTGGGTAATTCGGGCAAACGACATACTTCTCCAAATCGTGGAGGATGTCCTCGATGCCGTCCAGCTTTAAAGCGGAGCCGAACCGGCACAAAAACAGGTTGCGCTGTGCCACAGCATGAGCGATATCCTCGTTTTCCAGACAGCCTTTTTCGAGATAGGTTTCCAAGAGCTGTTCGTCGCACAAGGACATATTTTCCCAAAGCTCCTCCTGCGGAGCGTCCATGTCCACACAGTTTTTGCTTAAACGCCGCTGCAATTCATTGAGAAGGGCGCTTTTGTCCGCTCCGGCGAGATCCATTTTATTGATAAACAGAAAGGTTGGGATTTGATACCGCCGCAGCAGCCGCCACAGCGTTTCAGTGTGGCTTTGCACGCCGTCTGCACCGTTGATTACCAAAATGGCGTAGTCCAGCACCTGCAATGTGCGCTCCATCTCGGCGGAAAAATCCACGTGCCCGGGCGTGTCCATCAGCGTGATATCCAATGTGGGCAGGCTGAGAATTGCCTGCTTTGAAAAAATGGTGATGCCGCGTTCACGTTCCAGATTGTCGTGATCCAAAAAGGCATCCTTGTGATCTACCCGTCCCAGCTTTCCAATCGCACCGCCAAGGTAGAGCATACCCTCCGAAAGGGTCGTTTTTCCCGCGTCTACATGGGCAAGCAGTCCCATGCAGATGTGTTTTTTGTATTCCTCCACGAAAATGTCCCCTCTTGCAAAAATTTTAATCAGTATACCATAAAATTGCACAGTAGTCGAGATGCTGTTTTGAAAGCGCCTTCTGAATCTGCGGTGAAATCCTATTAAAGAAAAAATTAGAAATACAGCGCAAAAACGGAATCCCCACAAATATTTACCACTGTAAAAAGTATTGCAAAATGCAGATGGAGCGTATATAATAGCGACAGACGTAGGAAGCTTGTGGAGAGCTTCAAACGCATTGCTCGAATCGAGAATGATTCTCTATCTGAGAAAAATTCTCGAATCGAGCATGGGGAAAAGATGACAGCTGTGAGATCCGACAGAATAAGATGCAATGATTCATAGGAGGAAAACACAGATGAAAAAAGGAATCGCACTTTCAATGGCTTGCACCATGCTGTTTACCATGAGCACAGCGGCATTTGCAGACATCGAAACAGGAATCGTAGGAACACAGAAGGCACAGTGGCCAAATGAGTTTGGCTTTGGCGGCGAGATGAAACTTATCCGCGGGGAAGAAGTGCAGAGCTTCGAGCTGACCGAAAAAAATGAGATCGACCTTCAGCCAGGCGATGAAATTTATTTGCCGCTGTACTTCACCACCAACGAGGGAGAAAGCATTACCATCGGCGCGTCCAAGGAGGAAATGACCGGTCATGTTCCTTACAACGGCGAAGTGGACAAAAACTGGAAGATCAACTTTGTGGATAAATCCAAAGAGATGGTGAAAACAGCGGAGTTCTACAAAGCGGAGTCCAAGGACGAAAATCTTGTCAAAGGCGCGCTGTATGTAAGAGCGCAGATGGAGGATGTGTACAACAGCCTTGATGATCTCAAATTCGACATCAATGTGTATGTGTCCGAAAAATATACCAAAAACAAAACCGAGCAGATCGCGCTCAAAGGTACTTACAGCAACCCAAAATCGGAAAGCATGGTAAGCTTTGAGTCGGAAAACAATGTTTATGAAAAAGCAGTGTGGGAAGTCCAGAAGGACCAGGACGGAACCGCAACCTTTAATTTTGACGATGACGCTTACTTCACCGTAAGAATGTTCGGCGGCGATAAGGTGATGTTTGATTTCGACCGCACCTACAACAAGGAAATTGCAAACAAGTATGCGGAGGATCTCTACTTCTATAACTTTAGAGGCAACCTCGATACCTTCAGCGCAACCGGTACTCTGACCATCCCAACCGATGAGCCAATGTATCTGTATGAAATTGTAAACAATGCGCTCAAAACAACCAACGCAGTTTACAACGAGGAAACCGAAGCGGTAGAGCTGAAAACCAAAACACTGGGCGAGTATGTGCTGACCCCTTCCAAGCTGGAAATCAGCGATAAAGAGGAAACCAATACACCTGATAAGGACAACGGCAGCAATAACGACCAGAACACCAACGACAAGAACGATAAAGACGATGGTATCGTTGAAGAAACACCATCCAAGGGTGAAAATCAGGAAAACAATGATTACCTCAGCGGCGCAGGCAGTGATAAAGGCAATCCTGACACCGGTGCAGATGATGTGGCTGGCTTGGTGGCAGCTCTGGCAGTTGTATCTCTTGCAGGCGGCATCGCTCTTTGTAAAAAGAGAAGATAATTTTTAGCGAAAGGGAAGCTGGAGCTTCCTGTAAATAAAATAACAAAAACAACGTCCGATTCTCCACTCGGACGTTGTTTTTGTTTGGGGGAAAGTCGAAAAAATAAAAGTTTTTGATTGAGCTTTTTTCAAAAAGCTCACAGATTCCAAAGGCAGCGCCTTTGGTAGGGTTTGGGACAACGTCCCAACCATAAAACAAAATATAAAAAGATGCGAGGCACAAAGCTGTTTTGATTCTGTGGTACGGCAGTACCTCAGCGTAAGCTGACTGAGGGATTGCTTTGCCGCTGGCTACGGCATCGACAAGGCTCCCTTGTGTAAAGGGAGCTGTCAGCGCAAGC
>CAMNVW010000021.1 GCA_946563605.1 uncultured Clostridia bacterium
AAGAGCGCTGCTCCTGCACCTCGCAATTTTTTGAAAAAAATTGAGTAAAACTTTTGATTTTCCAAAATAGATGTGCTATAATTGGTGGCAATATTTTTAACCATCAAAGAAATCTTGATTAGGAGGGAACAATATGGACAGATTGAAACTGGTGCTGCCGACCGCAAGCGACGAACAGGCAGTGTGGGATTACCGCGCGGAATTTTTGGAAAACAACGACAGCATGGACGGCACAGGGGGGCTTGCAGATGCGGACAGCTTTGCTGGGTGGTATCAGAAAAATGTCAATAACCGTTCCCCCAAAACGGTTCGTCCGGGGCTGGTGCCGGCAACGACCTTCCTTGCCATCGACAAAGAAAGCGGAAAGCTGGTCGGCATGATTGATATTCGTCATTACCTCAATGAGGGTCTGCTCAAACACGGCGGACATATTGGTTACAGCGTGCGCAAATCCTGCCGACGCCAAGGCTACGCGACCGAAATGCTTGCTTTAGCGTTGGAGGAATGTCGGAAACTGAAAATCGACAAAGCTCTTGTGACCTGCAACAAAGAAAATATCGGCTCGGCGAAAACGATTCAGCATAACGGCGGTGTTTTGGAAAATGAACTGGAACACGACGGCGCAATCACCCAAAGATATTGGATTACCCTTTAAAAGCAAAAACATCCGGCAAAGAAATTCTTTGCCGGATGTTTTTCTTGGGAAGATTCACAATATTGGAATTGCATTTATTTTTGCCGCGTGTTAAACTGAAATTTATGAGAAGATTTTTAGGGAAAATCATCGTTTTATAAGAGAATATCAATATTTCCCGGGGAATACTTTTCCCTCGGAATATTTCCCCGGAAAATCGAAGCCCGCAAAAAACGTTTAAGGAGAGTATGTTCCTCTTGGATAGAATAAGCAGATTTTTAAAGCTCGCCTGCCTGATCATGGCGGTTGTGCTGACCTTGGCAGGATGCGGCGTACAGCCGTCGTTGCTGCGCTATGACCTGTCCGGCAATACAGACAGTTTGGACCCGCAGTTTGCCCGAAGCGAAAATGAACAGCTGGTCATCTATAATACAATGGAGGGTCTGATGCGGCAGTTGCCGTCCGGCAAGCTGGAAAACGGCGTCATAGACCGCTATGAAGTGTCCGCAGACCAAACGGTCTACACCTTTTACTTAAAAGCAGGCATGGTTTGGGACGACAAAGAAAGTACACCGGTGACAGCGCACGATTTTGTGTTTGCTTTTCAGCGCATCTTCAACAATATCTACCCCTCTCCGTTTGTGTCGCTGTATACCTCTGTCAGCAACAGCAAGAGGGTGCTTTCGGGCGAATTGCCGGCAAGCAATCTGGGTGTGAAAGCATTGGATGATCTGACCGTCCAGTTTACCTTGGATTATGCCGACCCTGCGTTTTTGGAAAGCCTTGCACATTCCTCCGCGATGCCGTGCAGTCAAAAACTGTTTGACAACGCCAACGGAAAATATGGCGCAACGCTCAAGGAAAGCTATTCCAACGGACCGTTTTATCTGATGCAGTGGGAAAACGGGAACCGCATCTATCTGAAGAAGAACAGCAAATATTACGATGCAGATGCTGTGCAGTCCCCGGGAATCTATCTGTACATGAACCGCGATGTGCAGACCGATGCGCAGGAGGAACGCGGCGAGGCAGCGCCTACCCGATTTGAACTCTTGATGAACGGGAAAGCGGACGGCTGTATCGCGGATTACAGCCAGTACCGGCAGGCGAAAAGCGCCGGCATGAGTTGTGAAGACAGCGAAAGCGTCGTGTGGGCGTTGGTGTTTAATCAAACGCACACCGCTTTTTGCAACCGGCAGGTGCGACAGGGATTTTTGCGCGCTATTAACCGCGATCTGCTCGAAGAATTTTTGCAGGAGAACCGGCAGGAAAATCTGCGGGTGTATGACCGCCTGATTCCGCCGACGATTTCCCTGTTTACCGAGCCTTATACCGCGCAGACCGCAGTGACAAGCATCAACCAATACGATTTGCAGTCGGCATACCTTACCTATCGTACAGGCATGGATGAGCTGGAGGCGGACACACTGCGCAAGATTCAGCTTTTGGTGCCGTCGGACAGCAACATCCCTGAGATGTGCGGCTTGCTCCAGCAGGTGTGGCAGAGCGGCTTGGCAATATCGGTGAATATCGAGGAAGTTTCGCGCAACGAGCTGACCTCGCGGCTCAATCGGGGCGATTATCAGGTGGCGCTGGTGCCGCTGAAAGCGTCGGCAAATACACCGGCGGATATTTTAAGCCGCTTTACCTCCGATTCCACCGCTAATATCGCCGCCTACCAGAATCCCGTGTTTGACAGCACCTTGCAGGCGGTGACGTCCTCGCATGATAAACAACAGATTCTCAGCCAGTATGCGGCGGCGGAAACAATGCTGATGGATGACGCAGTTGTCTATCCGCTTTTGGTGGAAACCAGTTATTTCATCCAGGGTAAGGATGTTTCAGGCATCGGCTTTTATCCCTACGGCGGCAAGGTGATCTTTAAAAATGCCGTCGCACTGCGATAAGATAGAAGGGCATTGACAACAGAAAGGGAGGCAAGCAATATGCTGCAAAAAGTAACACTGCTTTATTTTAGTGCGACAAAAACTACACAAAGAAATCTGCGCGCGATCGCAAACGGAATGGGTTGTCCTGTTGAGGAGATTGATTTCACCCTGCCGCAGAATCGGGAAAGGGATGTTCAGTTTGGCGAACAGGATTTTGTACTTCTCGGCTCGCCGGTGTACGGCGGCGTAATGCCGCTGTTTGTGCGGGAATATCTTGCACAGCACGTCAGCGGAAACCACACGGGCTGTGCGGTTGTGGGTGTGTACGGCAACCGTCACTATGACGATTGCTTGGTAGAGATGGAGGATTTGATGACCGATAAAGGCTTTGTGGTTACTGCCGCGGCTGCCTGCATCGGAGAACACTCTTTCAGCACACAGATTGCAGCCGGCAGACCGGATGAAAAAGACCTTGCATGGGCGCAGGATTTCGGCAGAAAATTAGCGGAAAAACTCTCGGCAGGTGGTGCAGTTCAGCCGCTTGCAAAAGGGGTCATTCCAGGCAACCGCCCGTATAAGGAAAGAAAACCGGCTGTTCCGATGGCGCCGGAAACCACCAACGGATGTATCCGCTGCGGAATGTGCGCGAAGAATTGTCCGACAGGCGCCATCGACATCCGTGAACCGGAAAAGGCGGACGCAGAAAAATGTATCCGATGCTTGGCATGTGTACGGCTTTGTCCGCTCGGCTCGAAAGCATTTGTTTCGGAAGCATTTCAGAATACAGTGGCATGGTGCCTTGCGAATTTCAAGGAACCACGAAAAGAACCGGAATACTATTTGTAACCGGCTTCGCTCGTTTGAGCAAAACAAAAAGTTTTGTCAACTTTTTCAAAGAGTTGTCTGGTTTTGGACATTGTCCAAAACCGACCAAAGGCGCTGCCTTTGGTCGCTCATTGTGATGGGCGAAATACCCCAAAAACAAAGTAATATAAAAAACGATAGGGGCAGAGGGTGGTTTCGATACTGTCGCACTCCCGTGCGGCGGCAAAGCCGCTGTGCTGCTATATTGTTGTGGGCTTTTATAAGACCTCACAACAAAAGGGACTCGCGCAGATGCGCGAGTCCCTTTTTCATTGTAATATTTATCTTGTCCACCGCATGAGAAGTTCCGGTTCGCCGGTCTGTTCGTCCAGCTGCTGCGCTTTTATGAAAAAGCCCTCACGCTGATAAAAGCGGCAGGCGCGTTCATTTTTGCAGTAGACCTGCAAGGTAAGCTGAGAACGGTTCTGCTTTACAAAATCCAGCAGCTGCTTGCCGATGCCGTGGGAGCGTGCGCGCTCATCCACAAAAATCCCCTCGATGTAATCGTCCGTTAAACCGATAAATCCCTGTATCATCCCATCTTGTTTGTATACATAAAGCGTCGCCTGCGGCAGCATTTGCTTAACGGCTTCGAAGTTGCCTTCCCAATATGTTTTTGGAACAAAGGAATGTGCCTGCAAGTTGCTGTCGAGCCATATTTGTGCGACACGCTCTAAATCCTGTATGGAGAAAGGACAAATCACCTGGCAAACCTCCTCTCAAAATGATAATGCCAATTCATCGTATTGGCAATTTAAGCTATTGCCAATGTTTACAATGCATTTGCAATAGCTGCAAATTGCTGCATGGAGAGCTGTTCGGCGCGCAGGTTGGCAGGGACGTTTGCGCGGTCAAGCAGCTCGGCAGTCTGGGCTTTGGAGATCCCTAAGCCGGAAGAAAGCGTATTGGACAGCGTTTTTCTGCGCTGGGAAAAGGCGGCTTTGACGACCTTGAAAAAGTTTTCTTCCACATCGACCGCAACGGCAGGTTCTTTGCGGATATCCAGCCGGATAACGGTGGAATCAACGTCCGGCGATGGCATGAAGGAACCTCTCGAAACCTGAAACAAGGCCTTCGGCTCGCAGTAATACCGCACCGCGATGGATACCGCACCCACCTCACGGCTGCCAGGCTGCGCACAGATGCGCTGTGCAGCCTCCTTCTGCACCATAACGGTCAGGGAAGAAATCGGCAGACGGGATTCCAGCAGGCTCATAATGATCGGCGAGGTGATATAATACGGCAGATTTGCGCACACCGCGACCGGCATATCGGGAAATTCTTCGGCAATCAGTTTGTGCAGATCCACCTTCAAAACGTCCTCGTTGACGATTTTGATGTTGTCAAATTCCGCAAGTGTTTCGTCCAAAATGGGCAGCAAGCGGCTGTCGATTTCGATGCAGACGACCTTGTCTGCACGGCGTGCAAGTTCAGCAGTCAGCACGCCGACACCTGCGCCAATTTCAATCATGCCCCATCCAGGCTGCGCGTTGCCCTGCTCCGCCATCCGCGGACAGACGGTGGGATTGATGAGAAAGTTTTGCCCCAGACCCTTGGAAAAGGAAAATCCGTGGCGGGACAGTACGTCCCGTATCACCGAAATATTGGAGAGATTTTCCATGAAAAGCTCCTTTCAAGATGTTTTATTGAAGCTGCGTTAGTTTGCAAAATGATTCTGGCGCGCTTCTCTTTCCAGAATGACCAGATAGCTGTTTGCGCCGTAGACGCTCATTCTCGGCTCTAAAATCTGTTTTAATCTCCAGCCTGCTTTGGATTCGACGGTAATAATCTGCGCGATGACCTTCAGCGGAGACTCGGTATTTTCTCCGGCTTGGGCGGTGGGAACCTCAACAAACTTGTACTCGTAATTGTTCATGGGAAAATCCTCCTGTTTTTTGTGTTTCATGTTTGGCTTAAACGCCTAGGTTGGTAGGGCCAAAGCCTTTCGGCAGAAGCTGGGCGAGCGTGTAGGCTTTGTAATTTTCGGCGGAAGAAGCGCAGAAAATCAGAAAAGTCTGAGGGTTGCAAAATTCCATCATGACCTGACGGCAGACGCCGCAGGGCGTGGTAATCGGCAAAATATCGGCGTCCTGTCTGCCGCCTGCGACTGCCATGCAGATGAAATCCCGTTTTCCCTCGGATACCGCCTTAAAAAGCGCGGTGCGCTCGGCGCAGATGGTCGGGGTATAGGCGGAAGACTCGATGTTGCATCCGGCGTAGATGGTGCCGTCCTGACAAAGCAGAGCCGCACCGACGGCAAAGCCCGAATAGGGGCAGTAGGAATGTTTGCGCGCTTCGAGCGCAAGTTCGATCAATCGTTTTTCATACATAAAACATACCTCACTTTCCGTTTGGAGGTGAAAATGGTCAAGTTGAGAGGAGAATATTTCCAGGGAAATGTTCCTTAAAGAATACCTGCCCTGCCTATTATTTCCCAGGGAATATATTTCCTAAAATTCGATGCCGAAATATTTGGCAATATGTTCTGTAAGAGCACAGAAAGAGGGTGCGGTGTGCAGATTGACGCCTGCCTTCACCGGCTTTCCGTAATAAAGCACTGGAACATATTCGCGGCTGTGGTCGGTGGAAGGGGTGGAGGGGTCGCAGCCGTGGTCGGCGGTGATGACGAGCATATCCTCGTCGCGCAGCGCTGGCAAAAAGCTGTTGAGCCATCGGTCGAAGCGGACGAGCGCCTGCGCGTAACCGACCGCATCGTTGCGGTGTCCGTAGAGCATATCAAATTCCACCAGATTGACAAAGCAAAGTCCCTCGAAGTCCGTTTTGCACAGCTCGAGTGTTTCCTGCATCCCTTCTTCGTTGGAGTGGGTCACAACTTTTTTGGAGATGCCCTTGCCTGCGAAGATATCCGAAATTTTGCCCACGCCGATGGTTTGCAAACCGCGGCGCATCAAAACATCGAGCAAGGTATCATGCGGTGGGACAAGCGAAAAATCGCGCCGGTTTGCGGTGCGCGTAAACGAACCCGCGTATTCGCCCACAAATGGTCGCGCGATGATCCGTCCAACCGCGTGTTCGCCGCACATGATTTCCCGGGCAATTTCACAGCAGCGGTAAAGCTCCTCTAAAGGCACCTTTTCTTCGTGCGCGGCAATCTGCAAAACGCTGTCGGCAGAGGTGTAGACGATCAAATCTCCGGTTTGCAGATGCTGTTCGCCGTAATCCTGAATCACCTGTGTTCCCGAATAAGGGCGGTTGCATAAAATGCCGTGTCCGGTGCGTTCGGAAAGCTGCGCGATGATTTCTTCGGGGAATCCGTTTGGGTAGGTCGGCATCGCCTTGTGAGAGATAAGCCCCATCAGCTCCCAATGACCGGTGGTGGTGTCCTTTCCGGCGGAACGCTCTGCCATCCGTCCGAAGGAACCCACCGGCTGCGGACAAGGATTTCCAACGTCGACACCGTCAATGTTAAATAAGCCGAGCTTTTGCAGGTTGGGAACATCAAGCTGACCCGTCGCAAAGCAGGCGGCAAGGGTGTTGCTGCCAGTGTCGCCGTAGTTTGCAGCATCCGGCAGTTCACCGATGCCAAAGCTGTCCAACACAATCAAAAATACACGCTTCATTGTATTGCCTCCATAAGTTGAGATGGTTGAAAAGGGAAAATTATACCAATGACAGTGCAACTTCCATCATCTGGGTGAAAGCGTTCTGACGAACATCCGCGCCGACGGCTTCGCCGGTGAATGGGTTGTCCGAAATGGTCATCAGGCACAGCGCCTTTTTCCCTGCGCGGGCAGCCTCGGTGTATAAGGCGGCAGATTCCATCTCAACGGCAAGAACGCCCATCTTCTGCCATTCAGGAAGTCCCTGAGATTCATCGTAGAACCAGTCGGAGCACAGCACCGGACCTGCTTTGTATCGGAACGCTTTGTCCTCGCAGATCTGTGCGGCGCGGCGCGCAAGCTCAAAATCAGCACAAGGCGCGAAATTTCCAGGCAGACGGTACTGCGCAGCATAGTCGGAGGTACTGCAGGAGCAGGAGGCGATGACGATGTCGCCGATTTTTAAGGAGGGATCGACTGCACCCGCAGAACCGATGCGGATGATGGTATCTACCCCATAAAAATGGAACAGCTCATGGGAATAAATCCCCATTGACGGCATACCCATTCCGCTGCCCTGCACCGAAACAGGTTTGCCCTGATAGCTGCCGGTATAGCCGAGCATCCCACGCACCTGATTGTAACAGACAGCGTCCGAAAGATACGTTTCAGCCAACAATTTTGCGCGCAGTGGATCTCCGGGCATTAGAACGGTTTTGGCGATGTCGCCGCATTTCGCTTGATTGTGAGGAGTAGGAATGGACATAAAAACACCCTTTCTTTATAGATGATACCCTTATTATACGTCAAAACACACGAAAAAGAAAGTACAACACATTTTGAAAAGGGGCAGCGGCGTGAACAAATTATAAAATTTGTAAAAAAACTTGAAGAACAGCGGCAAATTCGGTACACTATGATTTATATACATCATGGATATGGGTGTTTTGAACTTGTAAAAACTGATAAGATGCGAAAGAAGTGTTACGCAGGGGAAAAGCGTTTACGCGAAAATGCCCCGAAGGTGAAAGAGGGAGAGTTTTTATGCAGCGCATCAGGATTATGACCGATTCGGCGTGCGATTTGCCGAATGACGTAGCGAAGCGGCTTGGTATTGACGTAGTGCCGTTTCCAATCACAGTAGATGGAAAGGGATATTTGGAAGGGGTGGACTTTACACCGCACGAGTTTTATCACATTCTGGAGTCCGCCAAGAATATTCCTACGACCTCACAGATTTCTCCGATTACGTACGCGGAGCACTATTATGATGCGTTTCAGCGCGGATACACCGATATCATCATGGTGGGCATCGCTTCAACGGCGTCCGCAACCTATCAGCGTTCATGGGATGCCCTTGAGCTTTTTTTTGAACATTGCCCGCAGGCAAAGGGAAAAATCAACATCCACATCCTTGACTCCAAAACGTTTTCACTGGGCTATGGCTATCCGCTCATGAAGGCGGCAGAAATGGCGGAAAAAGGAAGCACCGTAGAGGAAATCATCGCCTTCATCAAATACTGGCTGGAGCACGTTGACATTTACATTACGGCATTTTCCTTTGAGTTTATCAAGAAATCCGGCAGGATCCGCTGCGCTTCCGCCATTGTCGGCGAGGCGCTGGGAATCCGCCCGATCATCCAGATTCGCAAAGGCGAAATGAAAATTGTCGGCAAGACCCGCGGCAACACGGCGGTGATTCAAAAGATGGCGCAGATAGCGGCGGATAAGATGGCATCAGATTCGCCGTTTTTGATGCTCAATGGCACACAGCCAGGTGTCAGGGAACAGATGGAAAAGCAGGTCTATTCCCTGACCAAGAAAAAGCCGGAGTTCGTTTCAAATGTCGGCTGTGCTGTCAGCATCAACAGCGGTCCGAAGATGATCGGCATTGGATTTTTAACCAACCTATAAATAAAGAGGATGAATAAAGATGAAACGAGTAGATAAAATCAATTATTATTTGGATATTGCACAAACAGTCGCGGCAAGAGGAACCTGCCTGCGCCGCAATTTTGGGGCGATCATCGTCAAGAATGATGAGATCATCTCCACAGGCTATGTCGGCGCACCGCGCGGCAGACAGAATTGCTGCGATCTGGGCTACTGCACACGCGAAAAGCTGAATGTACCGCGCGGCGAACGCTATGAGCTGTGCCGTTCCGTTCATGCCGAGGCAAACGCGATTATCAGCGCGCCGCGTTCCGAAATGCTGGGCGGTACCCTGTATCTGGTCGGACTGGAGTACAAGGACGGCAGCTACGTTGTAAACGCAAATCCCTGCGCAATGTGCAAACGCCTGATCATCAACGCGGGCATCGAGAAGGTCATTGTCCGCGATACTGCCACCGAGTACCGCAGCATTGACGTGTACGAAAGCTGGGTCAATCAGGACGCTTCGATGGAGCAGATCGGCTATTAAGGCGCATCCAAAAGAGAATCGTTTCAAACCTCCCTTCGGGGAGGTTTTTTTCTGCAAAAGGCGCAAGGCGGTTGACGGGGACAGCAAAAAAAGTGTATTATAAAAACAAGGGTAAACGAATGAGAGGAGTGTTTTGGATGATGAGTAAAAAATGGCGCAAGATTTTGTGTGGGATTTTAGCGGGAGCGTTGGTTCTGCCGATTTTTCTGCAATTTGTAGTCAACGCGGACAACAGCGCCGATGGCTTTCCGAAAAAAATGATAATCGGCAAGCCAATTCCATATGCGCAGTTTGTGGATGAAAAGGGAAACAAGGCATCCATCGACATCAAGGAGGGGCAGTACACCATCGTGACCTATTGG
The DNA here is from genome assembly GCA_946563605.1 of uncultured Clostridia bacterium. Lineage (GTDB taxonomy): Bacteria > Bacillota > Clostridia > Oscillospirales > Ruminococcaceae > Negativibacillus. The sequence goes on from CAMNVW010000021.1 coordinate 9,732, forward strand.
GCAAGCTGGTGCTCCGATTGTCAGGAGGAATTTTCGCTGCTGCCGAAGCTGAAGCCGGTGCTCAAAGAGTACGACAATGTGCAGTGGTATCTGATTGACCGCGCTGACGGTGACAGGGAAACCATCAAAGCGGCGGCTCAATTTGTGGCGGAGAAAAAGCCAGGACTGCCGGTATTGTACGACAACAAGGCAAAATCCTTTGTTTCAATCGGGGGGATGCAGATTCCGACAACCCTCATCCTCAATCCAAAGGGAGAGATTGTCGTGTGCTATCCTGACACTATCAAAACGCAGGGGCATCTGCGCGCGCTGCTGGACTACGCAACAAAAGGTGCGGATAACGCGGTTTACAGCTATGTGAAAAGCAATCTTCTTCAATCGGACGGCAGTGTCAAAGTATCCGAATCCTCCGCGAAGACGGATGTGCAGGCACAGAGTTTTCTTGCACAGACTGCGGTCAATACCTTCAACAGGGAGCTGCTCAATCAGCAGAGGGATTGGATCAGCAAAAACAAAACTGCCGGAAATTTAGGCAGCGACCTTCGCTTTTTGCAGGCGCTTTCAATGTGGCGCGGCTATGAGGGGGACAGCGCAAGGCTGAGCGAAGCCATCGTCAAGAAATATTTCCCGGGCAATAAGCTGAAAGGGACTGTCAAATTGAGCGACCTCGATTTGCAGGCGATGAACTATCTGCACAGCGACGCCCTCGTGAATGAAGCACAGACGGTGGTCGAAAAAGGCTATATCAGCAACACCTTCCCGTTGTACAGTACAAGCTACGATGCGGATAAAAAGACTTACGATAAAAGCAATATTGACATGACCGAATCGCTGATGACTGTTTACCACCTTGCACAGCAGGGCAAGGTGAAAACGCAGACGCTCGACTGGCTCAAGAACGCGGTGAAGTCGGGAAGTTTAAGCGCACGCTACACCAAAGACGGCAAGCCGGTTGAAAAATACAGGGAGGCTACACCGAGCGTATATGCGCTGACGGCGATGATCGCGCTGGAAACCGGCGATGAAAAGCTGTTTACCGAGGCACTCTGCCGCATGGAGCAGTTCAGAGTCTTTAACACTTCCAGCAAGAAGAATGGAAGCTTTAAGACCAGCAGTACAAACAAAGCGTTTGATAACAGCATCGCGTTGCTGCTGTACTCGCAGATGAAACAGAAGATGGCATAAAGGGAAGAGAGGACGAAAACAGTTTTGTTTTCGTCCTTTTTTGACGCTTATCAGCCTGCAAACCCTGCTTTCAATCGGGGAATTTCAAAACAGCAAAAATTTTTTTGCTTTTGTGCGATTCCTTTGTTTTTTCCTATCGACAATCGGGAAAGGTTGTGGTATATAAATGGTAGGTGAGTTTTTTAGAGAGGGGAATTTGATATGCAAAAAGTGCAGAGCAAGGAGAATCAAATCATCAGCGGGGTGATTTGGAAACAACTGTTGATTTTTTTCTTCCCGATTGTGTTGGGAACCTTTTTCCAGCAGATTTATAACACGGTGGACGCAATCGTTGTAGGACGTTTTGTAGGCACCGAAGCCTTGGCGGCGGTCGGCGGCTCGACCAGCCAAATCATCAATTTGATTGTTGGATTTTTTGTCGGTCTTGCCTCCGGTGTCACGGTCATCATCTCCCAGTTTTACGGTGCACAGGACAAAGACGGCTTGGACAAAGCCTTGCACACCGGCTTTGCGTTTTCGGTGGTGGGCAGCATCCTGATTTCGGTGTTGGGCATTTTGTTTGCGCCGAAGATGCTGGGACTGATGAACACGCCGGAAAATGTCATTGCACCGTCCGAAACCTATCTGCGGATTTATTTTGCAGGGGTCATTTTTGTATTTATCTATAATATCGGCTCGGGTATTCTGCGCGCGGTCGGGGACTCCAAACGTCCGCTGTATTACCTGATTGTCTGCTGTATCATCAACACCGTCCTTGACATCCTGCTGGTCGTAGGACTGGATATGGGTGTTGCCGGTGCGGCGATTGCGACGGTACTTGCACAGGGTGTCAGCGCAGTGCTGATTGTTCTGGCGCTGTCCAGATCGAAGGATATTTTCCGACTGTCCTTTAAAAAGATTCATCTGCACGGGGATTCTTTAAGTATGCTTTTAAAAATTGGTCTGCCGGCAGGAGTTCAGGCGGTCATGTACAGCTTTTCCAACGTTATCATCCAGACCGCGCTCAATCAATTCGGCACACAGACGATGGCGGCATGGACAGCCTATGGTAAGATCGATGCCTTGTTCTGGATGATCATCAATGCTTTTGGTATTTCCATCACCACCTTTGTGGGACAAAATTACGGCGCGAGAAAGTTCGGACGCATGAAAAAGAGCGTGCGCATCTGTACGACGATGGCGCTGGTTATTTCCATCATAATCAGTGCGATGTTCCTGATTTTTGGAAGACCGGTATACCATCTGTTCACAGCCGATGCAGAGGTAATTGACATCGGTATGCACATGATGCTCCTGATGGCGCCGGCGTATGCGATTTATGTATTTATCGAGGTCTTTTCCGGCGCGCTGCGCGGTACCGGAGATGTTGTTATCCCGATGCTGATGACCTGCTTCGGGGTATGTGTTCTGCGTGTTTTGTGGGTGCTGTTCGCAGTGCCGCTCAAACCAGTGATCGACACTATCCTTTACAGCTACCCGATTTCGTGGACACTGACCGCGCTGATGTTTATTTTCTATTACCTGAACAAAATCCGTCAATTCCCAGACACCGACGAGGCAGACTGAGTCTGCACGCAGTTCGCGTTGTCGGCTAAGCGCAAATCGCACTTTTGCTTTTGTGTTACAACCGGCTTTGTGTTGTGCGACCCAGATTGAATCTGGACACTGTATCGCGCTTCGGTTTTATGAAACAATTGGTTTGCACACACGGCAACGCTTAGGTTAACACACTCGCTCGTATGGAACAAGGTTCCATTCTCCCTAGTTTATCGTCTGCTTGGATAAGATAAAAGTTTTACTCAATTTTTTTCAAAAAATTGCGAGGTGCAGGAGCAGAGCTC
>CAMNVW010000022.1 GCA_946563605.1 uncultured Clostridia bacterium
AAGATCCCGGATTACCAGATGTCGGCGTTTTTGATGGCAGTTTGTTTTCAGGGGATGGATATACAGGAGACAACGGCAATGACCCTTGCGATGGCACATTCGGGGGAAATGGCAGATCTTTCCGCAATCCATGGAATGAAGGTCGATAAACATTCCACCGGCGGCGTGGGCGATAAAACGACCCTCATTGCCGCGCCGATGGCAGCTGCCTGCGGGATTCCGGTTGCAAAAATGTCTGGCAGAGGGTTGGGATTTACCGGCGGTACAGTCGATAAATTGGAATCCATTCCCGGATATCGCACCGCCTTGCCGCGTGAAGAGTTTTTTCAAATCGTCAACGAGATTGGCATTTCTCTGATTGGTCAAAGCGGCGAGCTTGCGCTGGCGGATAAAAAAATATATGCCCTGCGCGATGTGACCGCAACGGTGGACAGTTTGCCGCTGATTGCCTCCAGCATCATGAGCAAAAAGATTGCCGCCGGAGCTAACGCCATTTTGCTGGATGTCAAAACCGGCAGCGGCGCTTTTATGAAAACCAAGGAAGCAGCAATCGCTTTGGCGCAGACGATGGTTAGCATCGGGGAGCAGGCAGGCAGAAAAACGGTGGCACTGATTACCAACATGGATACACCTTTGGGGGACACTGCCGGAAATGCCATCGAGGTGGTGGAGGCAATCGAAACCTTGCAGGGAAAAGGTCCTGCGGATCTGACCGAGCTGTGTATTCAGCTTACCGGCAATATGCTGTATCTCGCCGGCAAGGGTGCGTTAGAGGATTGTCTGCGTCATGCACAGCAGTCGATTGCGGATGGCAGCGCGTTTGAGATTTTTTGCCGCATGGTGGAACGTCAGGGCGGCGATGTTTCGTATCTGCATGATCCGGCAAAATTCCCGACAGCACCGGAATACTGCGTTGTGGCGCAGCAGAACGGCTATATCGCTTCCATGCAGACCGAGGAAATCGGTGCGGTGGCGGCAATGCTCGGAGCAGGACGTGAGAAAAAAGAGGATTCCATCGACTGTGCGGCGGGGATCCGTTTTCTCAAAAAAACCGGCGAACAGGTGCATGAAGGGGAACCGATTGCGCTGCTGTATACGCATCTCGAAAATCGGGTGGAGGAGGCAGCCGCACGCTACCAGCGCGCAATAACAATTTCCCGGGAAATGCCTTTGCCGCAGAAACTGATTCAGGCAAGAATTACAGCGGAGGATATTCAATATTTTTAACCGGCTTGCAGGCTGAGCCTGCACCCATTATCGCGCTATGGTTTGATAAAAGTTTGTGTCTCATAACACGGCAATCGTTCGTGTTAGCACACTCGCTCGTTTGAGCAAAACAAAAGTTTTGTCAACTTTTTCAAAGAGTTGCCGATTTGGGACAACGTCCCAACAACAAAAGGAGCGTCTCCATTTAGGAGACGCTCCTTTTTGTATCTACTTTTTTTATTTTACAACGCGGATAATGCCGATTGGGGTCTGTTCCAAAGACTGTCCAAGCGGATTGTCCTTGAGGATTTTCACCAGCAGGTCGCGATCCATGGAAGGATCGGAAATGCCGAGGATCTGACCTTCTAAGTCGTTGATGTCGGTGATGGCAACCTTGATGCCGCCGATGCGTTTGGACATCTTCTGAGCGGTTTCATCCGGTTCAGCAGGGCCAAGAACAACATAGTGGTTGTACGGAGGCAGTGTGTAATCACATGGACCGTCGATGGAGCGCGCTTTGTAGCCGGCAATTTTATAGAACCAGCCGCGTTTGTGGAACAGCTTGCCTACCGCGGAAACAGCAGCAGCAAACAGGATTCTTGGTGTGCCGCATTCCTGCAAAGCCATCTCCATGGTTTCTGGAATACCCAGACCGATGCCGTATGGGGTTTTCAGTACAAATTTGCAGAGGAATTTTGCCAGCGGACGTGGGTGAATGTCCTCCATTTTGATTGCACGGCGCTGGGTACAGGCAACCGCTTTTTCAGTCATAAATACGATGTCGTCCGGTTTAGCATATGGTTTTGCATATTTTTCGATAACGTCGCAGACATCGTCCTTGTCGGTGATGACATGGGTACGGATGGCAAGACGCTGGTATTTGACGCCGTCCACCTCAATGATTTCGTTTTTACCTTCATTAACAATATAGCTTTCTTCGCTCATGTTTTCACAGTCCTTTCGAAAACAGAATAATCTTGTCAATCGCTTCAGAATTTCTCCAAAACTTTTTTCAATTTGTGTCAACAGAATATTATTATTTTACCCCAAATCAGGCATAAACTCAATATATGGGCGAAATTTTGTTCATACTTTGTCAAGGACGGCAATTTTAAAGGAAGGATGTGGGAATTTCTTTATCAATTCACCACTCCCTTTGCAGAAAGAATATCAAATCGAAATAAATTTTTCTGCAAATAAAATAAGTCTCTTTTATTAAATGGAATTGCGTTGTATAATGATGAGAGCAAAACGTTTTTGAGGTGTGTAGTAAAAATGGTATTTTCAAATTTGTTCTTTGTCTATTTGTTTTTGCCGCTGAATCTGATTTTATATTTTGCGGTCAAAAATAAAACATGGCGAAATTGTGTCCTTCTGATTTTTTCGCTGTTCTTTTACGCATGGGGAGAGCCGGTGTGGGTGTTCATGCTCATCATTACCGCATTTCTGGATTATCTGTGGGCGAGGTGCGTAGAATACTTTCGGGAAAACGGACAGCGTACCCGCATGAAGTTGGCGCTGGCAGCGTCGCTCGTGTTTGATTTAGGGATGCTGGTCGTCTTTAAGTACAGCGGCTTTGTGGTGGAGAATCTCAACCTCCTGACCGGACTTTCGATTCCCGTTCCCCAGATTGCGCTGCCGATCGGTATTTCGTTTTATACCTTCCAGACCATCAGCTATGTGCTGGACGTTTACCGAGGAAATGTGCCGGCGCAAAAGCAGTATTATAAATATCTGATGTATCTTTCCAGCTACCATCAGCTGGTGGCTGGTCCGATTGTGCGTTACAGCGACGTGGCGGCAGAGATTGAAGACCGCCATACCAGCGCGCAGGATTTCAGCGAAGGGATCACACGCTTCTGCATCGGCTTGACCAAAAAGGTGGTCGTTGCAAATGCCGCAGGGCAGCTGGTGGCGCAGTATATGGACGCGCAGCTTTCCGATTTGTCGGTGGCAGGCGCATGGTTTGGCGCGCTGCTCTATTCGATACAGCTGTACTACGATTTTTCCGCTTACTCGGACATGGCGATCGGCTTGGGCAGAATGTTCGGCTTCCATTACCGCATGAATTTCAATTATCCGTACATTTCCAAATCGGTCACGGAATTTTGGAGAAGATGGCATATCTCGCTGAGCAGCTTTTTTCGGGATTATGTCTATATCCCGCTGGGCGGCAACCGCAGGCATCAGCTGTTCAACATCTGCGTTGTGTGGTTCTTAACAGGCTTGTGGCATGGCGCAAGCTGGAACTTTATTTTGTGGGGCGTGTTTTATGGCGTGCTCCTCATCGTGGAGAAGCTGGGACTGCTAAAGATTCTGGAAAGGATACCGGCGTTTTTTGCGCATCTGTATCTGATTTTCCTGACGCTCATCGGCTGGACACTGTTTTATACCACCGACCTTCAGCGCTTGGGCGGTTATCTGCGCGTGATGTTCGGACTTTCAGGCAATCCGCTGACAACGCCGCAGCTTTCCATCTCCTTTGCGAACAATCTTTTCTGGCTGATCGCAGCGGTGCTGTTCTGTATGCCGGTTACCCAGTGGGTCAAAAATTGGCTTGAGCGCCGGCAAAATGAAGTTGTGCGCACTGCGTCAGGAATTTTGACCGCGTTGATGAATGTGATGTTGCTGTTTGTCTGTACGTCGATGCTTGTGGGAGACAGCTACAATCCGTTTTTGTATTTTCGATTTTAACAGCAGGATAAAGGGTGAAATAAGATGGCAAATCAAAAGGAAAGATCCGGCAGCACCAGTCTGCACATCATCAATGTCAGCGTCATCCTATTGGCGCTGATTGCGGTCGGCGTGCTGGCACTGGTGCTTCCAAAGCCGACCGTTTCCGAAATTGAAAAAAGAGAGCTTGCCCAAAAACCAAAGTGGAGCTTGTCCGGCTGGTTTTCGGGAAGTTTTGCGGAAGAGTATGAGGCATATTATGCGGACACTTTCCCGGAACGCGAAAAGCTTGTTTCCATAGCATCAAAAATGGAAACGATGAGGGGCGTTCATCCGGACGATGTGCGCATCCATCAGGCGAATACACCGCAGGCATCGAATACAACGCCGGTTTCACAGCCGGAAAACGCTGACCAGCAACAGACCGCGCAGGACGGCGAACAGACAGCCATTGACTATGATAGCTACAATGATCCAAACGCCCCGGGAAACGGTCTGAGCGGCGAAGGCGGCGGCGAACAGATGGGCGGCTTGTTTTTGTATCAAAATATGGGAATGCAGATTTTTGGTTCCAGTCAGAATATGTCGCAGCACTATGCCAAGGCTGTCAACGCCTATGCGGAGAGTCTGGACGGTGTGCAGGTGTACAGCCTGATTGCGCCGACTTCAATCGAATTTTATCTGCCGCCAAAATATAACGGAATCGCATCAAGCGAACGGGAAGACATTGACTTCATCATGCAGAATCTTTCCGACAAGGTCAAGGTGGTCGATGCGTACAGCGAAATAGAAAAGCAGAAGGATGATTATATCTACTTCCGCACCGACCACCATTGGACAGTGCGCGGGGCGTATGCTGCGTATATCGCTTTTTGTAAAACAGCAGGCTTGGAGCCGGTCTCGCTGGATAAGATGGAACATCATCAAATCGACGGTTTTGTCGGCACATTCTATAATCAGACGCAGGATGAAAAACTCGCTAAGACCCCTGATTTTGTGGAATATTTTATGCCGCCGACCGAAACAGAAACCTTCCGCTATGAGCGCGGCAAACCGTTCGACCCTGTCCAAAGCACCATTTTTGCGGGATACGCAACCGGCGGACAAAACACGTACAGTGTTTTCCTGCACGGGGACCATCCGCTGACCCATATTCAAACGGAAAATCATACCGGCAGAAAAATCATGCTGATTAAAGAATCTTTCGGTAATGCGTTTGCGCCGTTTTTGATTTCTCATTACGACGAGGTATTCATCGTTGACCAGCGGTATTTTGAGCTGAATCTGGAAGAATTTATCAGGGAAAACGGCATCACCGACCTGCTGATTCTGAACAATATCTTTGCGGCGAATACGGGCGTCAGAATTCAGGAGTTGGAAACAATCCGAAATCAGACCTATGTGCCATATGTCCCGCCGGTGATTGAAACACCAGTGACAGAACCGGAAACCACCGAGCCGGAGCAGACGCCTGCACAACCTCAGCCGGAGTCGGAAAAACAACCGGAAAAACAGCAGGAGGAACAGGTGAAGAAAACAGAAGAAGCTCCGAAAAAAAGAAAGGTCATTAAGAAAAAAAGTACGTCAAAATCGGATGATTAAAGCAGAAGGGAAAGAGATGGATGAAGCAGAGAACAGGAATCGGGAAAAAAATATCAGCGGCGGTGCTTGCGCTCTGCTTATCCCTTTTGAGCGGATGTGCCGGTACCATCAAACAAAGGGAACAAGGAAAAGCACCGATTCAAATGTCGGTGCTGATTTCTTCCGATGCGCCGCAGAACGTCAAACAGGCGGCGGAGGAATTTATCAACCGCGTGGAGTATTATTCCGAGGGTGAGCTGGAAATCGACCTGAGCGAAAGCCAGCAGATAGACAGCGTACTGAAAGCCTCCGACACGGAGTTTGCCTTTGTACAAAACGAGGAGCTGACCGATTATATCGAGGAACTCAAAACGCTGGAGCTGCCGTTTTTCTTTAAACACGCGGACTATCAGTTCAGCGCGCTCAATTCGGAGCGCGTGAAAAAGCGGCTGAACCAGCTCATCGGCGCGCAGTATCCGATGCAGGTGCAGATGGCGACGGCCTGTGGTTATGAGGATTTGGCGGCGGATGGAACGGTGGATTTGACCGATTTCCGCAAACGCTATCCCCTTGCGGTCAGGGAATCTTTTTTCTCGGACGATTTGCAACAGGATATTGGCGCACAGGAGATCGTGACAACGCAGCCTTTGGAATTGCTTTTGTCGGGGGAAGCAGAAATCGCGCAGGCGGAACTTTCGCAGGTTATCAATGCGGTGAGCGCGCCTGATTATGATGGAAAGATGGTTTTGTTTACCCCTGCCCAACGCATCAAAACCATTTATCTGCTCACCAACAGCAGTATGCTTGAGGGTCTGAGTGCAAAGCAGCAGGCGGCAATCGAACAGGCGGCAGTGATGGCTTGCGGATATTGCAGAACCTTAGCCGACCAAAAGCGTGAACAGGATTTGGAACAGCTAAAACAGCTGGGTGTCGAGGTGCAGCAGATCAATCTGGAAAAATATTTTGCGATGATGGGGGACATCTATCAGGAGGAAACAGAGCGGATGCTGTACCGGCCTGATACGGAGCTGGACAGAGCAGTGCGGAGCAACGGCGCAAAGGAAACCTTTTAGATATGTAATAATATACTGCAATATTCATAAAAACAAGGCGAAAATGAATAAATTAAAGGTTATAATTGCAAAATTATGAATAAATGACGGACGTTCTATTGAATTGCATTCAGGACTGTGCTATACTCATATCGAAATTTTTATAAAGCAGAAAACAGATGAAACAGAGATGGGAAAAATGCGGTGTGTTTTTCAAAACTGTGAAATTTTCTGTGGGTAGTTAAAAGGAGTGTTTTTATGGAGGCAATTCAGGCAGGCTGGCTGTCGATTCTTCCGCCGGTCATTGCAATTATCCTGGCATTTCTGACAAAAGAGGTTATTTCCTCGCTGATGCTGGGCGTCCTTTCCGGTTCGCTGATTTATGCGGTGCTGGCACATGACGGAATCATGATGGTTGCGGCAAAAACAGTTGAAACAGCATTCTCTACGATGGGCGGAACCGGCGGTTCTGTTTCCAAGTTTAATATTCTGCTGTTTTTGTCCTTGCTGGGCGCACTGGTTGTGGTTGTGACCAAGGCGGGCGGCTCCAAGGCATACGGAAATTGGGCAGCGAAAAAGCTGCGATCCCAGACGGCGGCTCAGCTTGCGACCAGTGCGTTAGGTGCGCTGATTTTTATTGACGACTATTTTAACTGTCTGACGGTCGGCACCGTTATGAGACCGGTTACCGATAAATACGGTATTTCCCGGGAAAAGCTTGCATATATCATCGATGCGACTGCGGCGCCAATCTGTATCATTGCACCGGTTTCTTCGTGGGCAGCGGCAGTCGGCTCGAATCTGTCGGTAACAGGTCAGTTTGAAAGCGACCTTGCGGCGTTTGTGGCAACCATCCCGTTTAATTTCTACGCAGTGCTTTCTTTGATTATGGTAGTGACGCTCTGTATTACCAAATGGGATTTTGGACCGATGGAAAAAGCGCAGTACCGCGCAAGAACCACAGGTGATCTGGGTGTGGATGCTTCACAGGAAGAAATCAACAATCAGGTGCCGACCAAAGGCAAGGTGTATGATTTGATCGTTCCGGTGGCGTCGCTGATCGTCTTTTCCATTCTGGCAATGCTTTATACCGGAGGCTACTTTACCGATCCTGAAATCACCAACCTGCAGCAGGCATTCGGAAACTGCGATTCTTCTGCGGCACTGGTCATCGGCGGATTCTGTGCACTGGTCGTCGCATTCTGCCTGTTTGTTCCAAGAAAGCTGTTGAGCTTTAAAGAATTTATGGAAAGCATCACCGATGGCGTGAAGTCGATGGCGTCCGCAAACGTCATTCTGGTGCTTGCGTGGACGCTGGGAGCAATCTGCTCGGATGTACTCTGTACCGGCGAGTATGTTAAGCAGATTGTGCTGGAAAGCAGCTTCCCGATTGCGATTATTCCAGCGGTAATCTTTGTAGTAGCGGCGTTCCTCTCTTTCTCAACAGGTACAGCATGGGGAACCTTCGGTATTCTCATTCCAATCGTTGTAGAAATCGCGGCAAGCGCGGCGCCGGAACTGATGGTTGTATCTCTGGCGGCAACTTTGGCAGGTTCGGTTTTCGGCGACCATTGTTCTCCAATTTCCGATACCACCATCCTTTCCTCCACCGGAGCAGGATGCAATCATATCGCCCATGTTTCCACACAGATGCCGTATGCGATGTTGGTAGCGGCGTGCAGCTTCGTAGGTTATCTGGTAGCAGGCTTTACCGATTCCAATTTGGCGTTTTCGCTGGGTGCGGCAGTGCTGACTATGCTTGCAGCCGTCTTTATGCTGCATAAAATGGCGGTGAAAAAAGAAGCGCAAAAAGCATAATGTTTTTCATATAATTTATTCGGGCTGTTCCTTAGAGGGAATAGCCCGATATTTTTTATACAAAAAGAGGAGGGTCAGAACGGTGCAGGGCATCAGCAGCGCACCGAGCACGCCGAACCAACGCAAACCGGCGTAGATGGAAACAAGGCTCAATAATGGGTGCAGACCGATGCTGTCGCCAACAATTTTCGGCTCCAAAAAATTGCGCGCAACGGTAATGACCAGATATAGAATAAGAATGCCGACTCCGCGTGTGGGTTCACCAGATAGCAGGGAAAGTATTGCCCAGGGAATTAACACTGTGCCAGTACCGATGACCGGCAGCAGGTCGAGCAAGGCAATCAGTGCGGCAATCGAGAGAAAGTGCCTGATTTTTAGAATCCATAATCCAATGCTCAGCTCGGCAAAGGTGATGACAAGCAGCAAAAAATAAGCGCGGAGTATTTTGGAAAGGGTAGAAAAGATAAATGTTTTTAAATCGGATACAAGAACGTGAAACCGCTTTGGCAGACACTTCAGCAGAAAGCCGCTGACTTTGGGGTAGTCCAGAGAAATAAAAGCGGAACAGAGGATCGTCACCACGATGGTGAAAAACCAGACAGGGATTTTTGCAGCGGCATCGGTGCAGAAGCTGAGCAGTGCGGAAGAAACAGCGGAGGACAGCCGCGCAGAGGCTGAGGCGAAGTGCTGCATCCAAAGGTGTACGCTGTCGGCAAGGTTTGGAACAAAGCGTGTAAGGATGTCGGACAGCCATTCAAAAAATCGTGCAAGCGCAGGTAAAAAGGAAGTCTTGTAAAGCTGGGGGAAAGAAGCAGCAAGCGCGCAGATTTGCCCCCAAAAGAGATGGAGCAGAATCCAGCAGAGAATAGCGAGGACAGTATAAAAAAGCAGCGTGACAAACATTGCCGCCTTCCTGTGGCGCAGGTGCAGCTTTTGCGAAAATAAAAGGATGACCGGACGCAGCAAAAAGGCAATCAAAAGCCCCAGCCAAAAGGGGAGCGTTGCCGGCAGAAAAAAACGCAGCAGGAAAAAAATCCATGCGGCGGCAGACAGCGCAAACAGGGTATAAATAATAAAACTTTTCATTTTCTCTTGCCGCATGAAAACACCTCCCATCACACAACGGCTTTAGTGTTAGCGAATGGGATTGCATTTATTCAGGGATCCATGCAGCATAGAATTTTAAAGAAAAGAAGTTGACAAAGCGAAAAAATCGTGATAACATATACGGTATATTCCAATAAAATATTGTGAAATTGATGAGAAGGAAGTAAAACGATCAGCGCACTTACAGAGAGTCGGCGGCAGCTGAAAAGCCGATAGAAAGCGGAATCGACAAGGTAGCCTTTGAGAGTATGCCGAACAGAAAAACCATTGTTTTTCTTAGTAGACCATGACGGCTGAACCCCGTTACCGGTTCGGCGTGTTGATGGATTCAGCACGAATGAAGGTGGGCAGAATTTCTGCCAACAAAGGTGGTACCGCAGGAAAGTTTACTCCTGTCCTTTGCGTTTGCGAAGGACAGGAGTTTTTTGTTGCGCCAAAGTAGGCAGCCCTCACCGGAGTCTTTGTAAAATAAAATTTTTCAAAAGGAGAGTTTGTCATATGAAAGAATTATCAAAAACCTATGACCCCAAACAGGTAGAAGACAGAACCTACCAGTTTTGGCTGGACGGCGGTTATTTTCACGCTGAACCAAATCCTGATAAAAAACCATACACCATCGTAATTCCGCCACCGAACATCACCGGTCAGCTGCATATGGGACACGCATTGGATGAAACTTTGCAGGATATCCTGATCCGTTTCAGAAGGATGCAGGGCTATGAAGCTCTGTGGCTGCCGGGAACTGACCATGCTTCCATCGCAACCGAAGCGAAGATCGTAAACGCTATGAAGGAAGAGGGACTTACCAAAGAGGATCTCGGACGCGACGGATTTTTGGAGCGCGCTTGGGAATGGAAGCGCAAATATGGCGGCAGAATCATTGAACAGCTCAAAAAGCTGGGTTCCTCCTGCGACTGGGACAGAGAAAGATTTACACTGGACGAAGGCTGCTCCGAAGCAGTTAAGGAAGTATTCGTCAATCTCTATAATAAGGGACTCATCTATCAGGGCGAGCGCATCATCAACTGGTGTCCACACTGCATGACCTCCATCTCCGACGCAGAGGTAGAGTATGAGGAGCAGGCTGGACATTTCTGGCACCTGCGCTATCCATTGGCTGATGGCAGCGATGAGGTTGTTCTGGCAACCACCCGTCCTGAAACCATGCTCGGTGATACGGCGGTAGCGGTCAATCCAAAGGATGAACGCTATCAGCACCTCATCGGAAAAACCGTTATTTTGCCGCTGCTCAACCGTGAAATCCCAATTGTTGGCGACGATTATGTTGACATGGAATTTGGTACCGGCGTTGTTAAGATCACACCGGCACATGACCCGAACGACTATGAGGTTGGACGCCGCCATGATCTGCCGATCATCAAGGTGATGAACGATGACGCGACCATGACCAACGCCTGCGGAAAATATGCGGGCATGGACCGTTACGAAGCAAGAAAAGCCATCGTAAAAGATTTGGAAGAGCAGGGCTATCTGCTGAAAGTTGAAGACCATGCACACAACGTAGGAACCTGCTACCGCTGCGGCACCACCGTTGAGCCAATGGTTTCCAAACAGTGGTTCGTTAAGATGGAGCCTCTGGCAAAACCGGCAATCGACGTTGTACGCAACGGTCAGATCAAACTGATTCCAGAGCGCATGAACAAGACCTATTTCAACTGGATGGAAAACATCAAAGACTGGTGTATTTCCCGTCAGCTGTGGTGGGGTCACCGTATTCCGGCTTATTACTGCGAGGACTGCGGCGAAGTGATGGTTTGCAAGGATGCGCCGGAAAAATGTGCGAAGTGCGGCAGCACCCATCTGCATCAGGATGAGGACACACTGGACACATGGTTCAGCTCCGCACTGTGGCCGTTCTCCACTTTGGGATGGCCAAACAACACCGAAGAGCTGAAATATTTCTACCCGACCAGCACACTGGTTACCGGCTATGATATCATCTTCTTCTGGGTAGCAAGAATGATCTTCTCTGGCTTGGAGCATATGGGCGATATTCCGTTCAACACCGTTTTGTTCCATGGTCTGGTTCGTGACGCACAGGGCAGAAAGATGTCTAAATCTTTGGGCAACGGTATCGACCCGCTGGAAATCATCGACCAGTACGGCGCGGACGCACTGCGTTTCACACTGGCTACCGGAAACACCCCGGGCAATGATATGCGTTTCAGCGACGAAAAGGTTATCGCCAGCAGAAACTTTGCCAATAAGATTTGGAATGCTTCCCGCTTTATTATGATGAACCTCAAGGATGAAAACATGAATCTGGAACTGCCGGAAGATCTGGCAATCGAGGACAAATGGGTTCTGTCCAAGTACAACAAGCTGGTAAAAGAAGTGACCGACAACCTCGAAAAGTTTGAACTGGGTATTGCGGTCAATAAGCTGTACGACTTCATCTGGGATGTATTCTGTGACTGGTATGTAGAGCTGGTAAAATCCAGACTGTGGGAGGATGGCGAGCAGGCAGACACCGCTAGAAAAGTGCTGGTTTATGTTATGGGCAACACCCTCAAGCTGCTGCATCCGTTTATGCCGTTTATTACCGAGGAAATCTGGCAGGCTCTGCCGCATGAAGGCGAAAGCATCATGATTTCCCAATGGCCGGAATACAGCGAACAGCTCAACTTTTCTGCCGAGGAGCAGGAGTTCGAGAAGGTTATGGACGCTATCAAGGCAGTCCGCGTCCGCCGAAGTGAGATGAACGTACCGCCGAGCAAAAAAGCAACGCTGTATATCGAAACTGCTTCGGAGGATATTTTCCGCCAGTCCAACGCATTCCTGACCCGTCTTGCATGGGCGGATGAAATCGTTTTGGGCGCGCCGGAAGATGCACAGTCCTGCGTACAGGTCATCACCGACAGCGCGAAGGTATTTATGCCGCTGTCCCAGCTGGTAGACCGCGAAAAAGAGATTGCAAGACTCAACAAAGAGAAACAGGCGTGTGAAAAGGACATTGCGTTCCTTTCCGGCAAGCTGAACAACCCGGGCTTTGTTGCGAAAGCGCCGGAGAAGGTCATCAACGACCAGAGAGCAAAACTGGAAAAGGCACAGGAACT
>CAMNVW010000023.1 GCA_946563605.1 uncultured Clostridia bacterium
GTGTGCGTCTTTGGAACAGCACAGCGCGTAGGAGATAACGCCGTTTTGCTCGCTGAACAGCGCGCCGATGATGTTTTCGTATTGGCTGAGCTGTGCGGCGAAGCTCTTTAAATCGTCCGCAGAAAGCACATTGTCAAAGACAAAAACCAGCTTGTCCTCGCCAAAAGCTTCAGCATTCTGACACAGGTCTTTGGCAAGCAGAGAAAACAGCTGTCTGTTTTTTGCGGCGAGCGTCTGCTTCTTTTCCGAAAGTTCGGCTTTCAGCTTTTCCACGTTGGAATAAGCTTCCTGCGGTTTGCAGGACAGCGATACGCAGATCTGCTTTAGCGTCTGGCACTTTTCGGCGCAGTCGGCAACAGCATCGCTGCCGCACAAAAAGCTCATCCTTGTGCCGCCCTTGTAACGCTGCACATCCAAAATCTTGAGCAGACCAATCTCACCGGTGTGAGCAACATGGGTGCCGCAGCAGCCGCACCAGTCGCAGTTTTGAATTTCAACGACGCGCAGATGTTCAACTTCCGGCTTTTTGCGCAGTGGAATCTCTGTGAGCTGTTCGGCATTTGGGTAGCTGACGAAAACAGGACGGTTTTCGCAGATGACCGCGTTGACGTCCTTTTCCAAATCAGCCGCCTGCGCAGGGGTGATCTCGCCGTCGAGATCGATGGTGTTCAGCTCATGTCCCATGTGAAAACCGACATTGTGCAGTCCGAATTTTTTGAGGATGATGCCGGAAAGGATGTGCTCCCCGCTGTGTACCTGCATATGGGCAAAACGGCGGTCGAAATCCAGTGCGGCGTCCACAACACTGCCGACAGACAGAGGTGCATCACACAGATGAAAAACATCCTCGTCCTGCTCGTAAGCATAGAGAACCTGCGCGCAGTTATCGCCGCTTTGCAGTGTACCCATGTCGGACGGCTGACCGCCGCCCTCAGGGAAGAAACAGGTTTGATCCAGTAACACCGCAAAGCCGTCTATCCCGTTCTTTTTTGCAGATTCGCAGGAAAGAACTGTTGCTTTGCAACTGGTGATGTAGCTGTCCAAATCGTATAATTTTCTGGTCATGGTTTTCTCCTTCACAGATGATTACAGTGCAGCTGGCAGGAAACCGATCTTCTTATAAACCTTGTCAAGGGTGCGCTGAGAAATTGCCAGTGCTTTTTGTGCGCCTTCGCGGTAGCAGCTCTCGAGGTATGCTTTGTCATCCATCAGGCGGTTGTATTCTTCGCGGATCGGGCGCAGTCCATCGGCAACCGTTTCACCGACAGCAACCTTGAAGTCGCCGTAGCCTTTGCCTGCAAATTCGCTCTGAATCTCATCGAAGGATTTTCCGGTAAAGGCACTGTAAATGGACATCAGGTTGTTGATGCCGTCTTTGCCCTCGCGGTAAACGACTTCCGCTTCGGAGTCGGTGACAGCGCTCTTGAATTTTTTGATGATGGTTTCTGCCGGATCAAGCAGGAATACGGTCGCCTTTACATTTTCGTCGGATTTGGACATCTTCTTGGTCGGGTCGGCAAGGGACATAATCTTTGCGGAGGTTTCTGGAATGTATGCCTCTGGAATACGGAAGGTGTCGCCGTACAGACCGTTGAAGCGCATTGCAATGTCTCGGGTCAGTTCGAGGTGCTGTTTCTGGTCAAGTCCGACAGGAACAAGGTCGGTCTGGTACAACAGAATGTCCGCCGCCATCAGGGAAGGATAGGTGAACAGACCGGCGTTAATGTTGTCAGCGTGTTTGGCGGATTTGTCCTTAAACTGGGTCATGCGGGACAGCTCGCCGAACTGGGTGTAGCAGTTGAGGACCCATGCAAGTTCTGCGTGGGTTTTGACATGGCTCTGGATAAAGGTAATGCTCTTTTTGGGGTCGATACCGCAGGCGAGCATCAGCGCATAGGCGGAGAGGGTGTTCTTTTTGAGGGTTTGTGGATCCTGACGAACGGTGATAGCGTGCTGATTGACGATGCAGTAGGTGCAGTTGTATTCGTCCTGAAGTTTGCCCCAGTTTTTAACAGCGCCGAGGTAATTGCCGAGAGTAAAAGCGCCGCTGGTTGGCTGGATGCCGGAGAAGATAATTGGTTTACGTTCTGGTTTGTTGATTTGGTTTTCCATAAAAATACCTCCTAAGATCAATGTACAAAGTTTTTTGTCAAACTTTTGTACACAAAAGTTTGCGGATTCCAAAGGCAGCGCCTTTGGTGGGGTTTGGGACGAAGTCCCAACGATTAACCAGATTGAATCTGGACACTGTTTCGCGCTTCGGTTTTGAGAAACAACGAGTTTGCGCACACGGCGCTCGCTCGTGTTTGTACACTCGCTCGTTAGAGCAAAAATAAAAGTTTTCGTCCACCTTTTACAAAAGGTGGTAGGGTTTGGGACGAAGTCCCAACGATACAACAATACAATAAAAAATGTGTGGGGCACAGTGTCGGTTCGATGCTGGCGCACGTCAATACTGTTTCAGATAAATCCAACAAAACGAACCGAGTAGTACACTAATTTGATGCTGCCTGTGCGGCAGCACACCGCGACAGCGGCTTGATAAAAAATAAATTTAGTGAGCAGGATAAAAAATAAAAGCCCTTGTCGCTATCTTTCGGCAGAATATCGCCGGAAAATAGGGACAAGAGCTTTGCTCCTGCGGTGCCACCCAAATTGGTTTTTCGATAAAACCCACTTTGTTCAAATCAGGAAAATGTCCTCGGGAAATTTTCCGAATCCGTTCTGCCAGATAACGGCGCAGATGCCGTCGACGCCTACTGAAAAACACTTGGTTTTCGTTTGGGTCGCCCTCGTAAGCCCATTCAAAATAGCCGCTGCCGCCGCGCTCTCACCTTGCCGCGGCTCTCTGCAAGACAACTTTTGCTGTTTTTACTCTTCTTACTCTTCGGTTTTGCTATGAAACTGTTTTTATGATACTCCAAACAAAACAAAATGTCAACACTTCGTATTCAAAATCGAGAACTGCTGTGAAACCATGACTGCACGCAGAGAAAATCGCTTTTTACAAGAGAAAATCTTCTTTTCGCAAAGGGTGTAAAAAGATGTTTTGAGAAGCCATAAATACGCATATTTCGATTGGTTTGCGGTAGGATATACGACAATCTATTTCTATGCAAGGTGTTATCATTTTATGCAAACAAAGAAAAATTTGATACCATACAGACAGGAGGAAACAGGATGAAAAACAGAACCGATTTTGTAAGCGTTGGATGGAAAGAACAGTTTTTACAGATGATTCGCAATCAGTCGGAAACGTGGCAGAATTTGTTGTGGGCGTTTGCCGGCTTGGTTGTGGGGCTGGGCAATATGATGATGGAAATTTCCCCGTTTGGCGCGGCACTGTGCGCCGCAGCTCCGCAAAACAGACTCGCGCCGGCTGTGTTCGGCAGTGCAATAGGCAGCCTGCTGCTTTCCAATCTTTCGCAGCTTGGCGGTGCGCATACCTTCACCGTTCAATATACTGCGGCGGTTTTACTGATTGCGATTGTGCGCACCGCAATGTGCAAAAAGACGGATGTGCCAAACTATCTGGGACTTGTGCCGTATAAAGCGGCGATGGCGCCGCTGATTGCGTTTTTGGGGATGCTGCTTCCTTCCATCGCGGTGCTGCTGGCAACGCCGTTTGAAATGTACAGACTGGTGATGTCTTTGGCGGAAGCGACTTTGGCTGGCGCCTGTGCTTACTTTTTGAGCCGGAGTATCCATGCCTTTTCACTTGGACAGGGAATGTTCACCTTGAAAAGAGCAGACTTCATCAGTGTTGTGCTCAGCGTGGCAATCTTAATCGTGTCGCTGAGCAATGTGACGCTCGGGGGGATTTCGCTGGGAAGGATGCTCGCGTCTGCGGTGGTGCTTGTCTGCGCAGTGATCGGCAAAGAGCAGTGGGGTTCGATTGCAGGCATCGTCTGCGGTGCGGCAGTGAGTATGGCGCTGTTTCCGCGCATACAGCTGCTGGGCGTTTATGCCCTCGCCGGACTTGCGGCGGGTGTTTTCTCCAGTTTGGGGAAATTCTCAAGCGCCGCCGCTTATGCCGTCACCTTTGGCGCGCTGAGCGTGATAACAGCGCCGCCGCCAATATTGCCGCTTTTCTATGAAACGCTGATCATCAGCATTGGGCTGACGCTGATGCCGGAAAGAGCCATGAATTCCCTGCGCACAAAGGTGTTCCGTCAGCCGATGGACAACGGCAGCAGAAGTGTGCGTCAGCTGATGTTGGAACGGTTAGGGGATGCGTCGCAGGCTTTGCGGGAGATTGCGCATACAACGCAGATGGTTTCGCAAAAGCTCGATACGGCAAAGGCTGGCAGTATCGAGCAGGTATACGATGCGGCAGTGGATGAGGTTTGTTTAAAGTGCGGCTTAAAAACGCGCTGCTGGCAGCAGGAATACAGTGATACAGTGAATGTGTTTAACCATCTGACCGCGTCGCTGCGCCAGAATGGAAGCGTTTGCGAGGAGGACTTTATGTATCCGCTGTCGGCGCGGTGTACCCGACGCGCGCAGCTCAGCCAGAAAATCAACGCAGGTTATCAGGAATTGACCGCAAAGGAGGGGATGAGCCGCAAGGTGGCAAGGGTGCGTTCGGTGGTGACCGATCAGTTTGAGGGGTTAGCGGAATTGCTGCGCGGACTTTCACAGGAATTGTGTGGAATCTCCAGCTATGAGGAACGGATGGCAAACTGCGTGCAGGACTATCTTGAGGAAACACGCTGTCGGGTCAAGCGAACCAATTGTTACCGCGACGATGAAGGGCGCATCTTTTTGCAGTTGGATGTAGAGCCTTATCGGATGGTGCGGTTTGACTTGGAGAAGGTAACGCAGGAGCTTTCCCATGTGTGCGACTCCGAGTTTGACCTGCCGCAGAAAAGTGAAATACAGTGCCGGACAAAAACAGGGGAGGAGGAGAAGATCATCCGCCTGACGTTTCGGGAAAAAGCGGAATTTCAGGCGGAATACGCGAGCAGCCAGCATATTTGCCAAGGGTATCGGATGTGCGGCGACAGCTGTCAGAGTTTTACCGACCGCCGATCGGTGGCGCATATGATTTTGTCGGATGGGATGGGCAGCGGCACAGCGGCGGCGGTGGATTCCAACATGACGGTTTCGCTGCTGACAAAGCTGATTGATGCAGGCGTAGGATATACAGCGGCGCTGAAAATCGTCAATTCTGCCCTGCTGGTCAAATCCGGCGAAGAATCGCTATCCACCATTGATATTACCTCGGTGAATCTTTACACAGGACAGGCGCATTTTTATAAGGCAGGGGCAGCACCAACCTTTATTCGGCGCGGTAAACGCACCGGCTCGGTGGAGTCAGCTTCGCTGCCGGTGGGAATCCTCACTGCGGTGGAATTTGAAAAGAGCAGCGTCCGCTTGTCCGATGGGGATTTGGTTGTGATGGTGTCGGATGGCGCGACCGCCTGCGGAACAGACTGGATTCATGCGGTGATTGACCATTTTCCGGCGGATGGCAGTTTGCAGGCGTTGTGTGAGGATATCACGACGACGGCACGGCTGCGTAGGAATGATAATCACGATGACGATATTACGGTTTGTGCGTGTCGTATCAGGAAAGTGGTGTAGAAGTATGATAAAGTTTTTTGTCAAATTTTTGTACACAAAAGTTTGCGAGGGTTTGGGGTGAGCAGCCCCAACATAAAAAACTGTACGGGGCAGTGTTCCGCGCCAACGCTGCCGCACGGGAGTGCGCCAAAGACAGAGTCTTTGGTTGCTCGGCAGGCTGAGCCTGCACCCTGTTCGCCTATGATGCAAAGACGGGGAGTTGATGCGAAAAAAGTTTTTGTCAAGAAAAGAGTATGGAAAGACGAAGAAGGATACATAGAAGCCATCCGGCCAGAGCACAAATTTGAAAGATTTTTTCTTTCTTTCCCATTTCTTTGGTGAGAAGGAACCAAATCTGTTCACAACAGGCAGAAATCAGGAACATCATATATGCGCAGTTATACAGAGGAAGGTCATACATCTCTGCTGTAGATCGGTTCAGAATCAGGGACACAGTAAGCGCAAAGCAGACACTGTGCACTGCCGTCAGCAAGAGAACAAACGGTTTGTGCTCTATGCGCCACTGGCGGAAACTGTCAACGATTGCTATGAGCAGATAGGGGATGATAAGAAGAAATAAGATTCGGCTGGGAACATCGCCCATCAGGAAGGGGATGAGCAGGGTGAAATATGCCAACATGGGAAAGAGAAACAAAAAAGCCTGAAGTTTCTTCGTGAGAAACACCTCCTATGTTTTTATGATTTGTTTTTTCTCTATTACTACCAGTCTTTGCGCCGAAGGCAAACAGTGTCCAGCTTCAAGCTGGTTTTGCTCGTTGCGGCGTGCGACCAAAGGTGCTGCCTTTGGAAACTGCGAGCTTTTTGAAAAAAGCTCGAGCAAAAACTTTTTTTAAGTTGACAAAACTTTTTAATGGAAAAAATAATTGATAAAAAAGGGGGTTCCGCCCCTTTCGGAAACGGAATCCCCCTTAACTTTAAGGAAATTTGAATAACATAAAAATTATTCTTCTGTATTGAATTTCTTCGCTTCTTCAATGACCTTTGCTTCCAGGTTGGAAGGCAGCTGCTCGTAACGGGCAAAGTCAAAGGTGAAGTAGCCGCGACCCTGTGTCATCGAACGGATTGCGGTTGCAAAGTCGTTCATTTCGCTCATTGGAACATCAGCTTCAATTTCCTGCAAGCCGTCTGCTGCTGGATTCATGCCCAGAACTCTGCCGCGGCGTTTGTTCAGGTCGCCGATGATATCGCCGGTGTTGGAATCAGGAACATAAACTTTCAGGTTGCCGATTGGCTCCAGCAGAACCGGAGAAGCTTCCGGCATACCAGCTTTGTAAGCGATAGAAGCTGCCATCTTAAAGGACATTTCGGAGGAGTCTACCGGATGGTAGGAACCGTCTACCAGTGTCGCTTTCAGACCAACAACTGGGTAGCCAGCCAGAACACCGTGTTTTACGCAGTCCTGCAAGCCTTTTTCAACAGCTGGGAAGAAGGATTTTGGAACAGCGCCGCCGAATACCTTCTCTTCAAATACCAGAGAATCGCCAACGGTTGGCTCAAATTCGATCCAAACATCACCGAACTGACCGTGACCGCCGGACTGTTTTTTATGTTTGCCCTGTACTTTGACCTTCTTGCGGATGGTCTCACGGTAAGCAACTCTTGGTACTTCCAGGGATACGGATACACCGAATTTATTCTTTAATTTGGAAACCAGAACGTCCAGATGCTGTTCGCCCAGACCGGATACCAGCTGCTGGCGTGTTTCTGCATTGTTTTCATAGGAAATAGTTGGATCTTCTTCCATCAGTCTCTGCAAACCGGAAGCGATCTTTGCTTCGTCGCCTTTTGCTTCAGGCTTGATTGCCATTTGCAGGCATGGTCTTGGGAAATTGATTGGCTCAAAGTTCAGAACCTTCTTCGGGTCGCACAGAGCGTCGCCGGTTTCGGTTGCGGAAAGTTTTGCAACTGCGCCGATATCACCTGCGGTGATGTAAGCGGTGTCTTCCTGCTTTTTGCCACGGATATAGATGATCTTGCCCAGTTTTTCCGGCTGACCGGTTCTGGAGTTGACAGGGGACATATCAGCGGACAGCTTGCCGGAGATGACCTTTACATAGGACAGTTTGCCGATGAATGGGTCAGCGATGGTCTTGAATACATAAGCTGCCAGAGGAGCTTCATCGGTGCAGGCAACCTCAACAGGTTCGCCCTCTGCGTCAACGGCAACTTCGCCGCCTTTTTCCCATGGGGATGGCAGCAGGTCAACGATGCAGTCAAGCAGCATATCAATGCCCTGCAGATTGGTAGAGCAGCCGCACAGAACAGGGGAGATGGAGCCGTTAGTAACGCCGGTATGTACGCCGCGAATGATTTCGTCACGGGTGAACTGTTCACCGGAGAAGTATTTTTCAAACAGAGCCTCGTCTGTTTCAGCAACCGCTTCGGAAACAGCAGCGGTCAAACCCTCCAGACGATGACCGAAGTCAGGCATCTCAACCTCGCGTGGTTCGCCTTTTTCGTCATAAACATAAGCTTTCATGTCGATGAGGTTGATGTAGGATTTTACCTCGTGATCTTCAACATATGGAACAACGATCGGACATACTGTCGGACCGAAGGTAGCTTTCAGTTCTTCAAATACTTTGTAAAAGTCGGAGTGGTCAGCGTCCAGTTTGCTGACAAAGAACATGGTTGCTTTGGAAGCATCCTTAGCCATTTTGTATGCTTTTTCTGTGCCGACGTCAACGCCGTCTTTGCCGGATACGGCGATCAGCAAACTTTCTGCTGCGCGCACGCCTTGTGCTGTTTCACCTGCAAAGTCGAACAGTCCTGGGGTGTCGATCAGGTTGATTTTGGTGGAACCCCATGCAAATGGGGCAATCGAAGTGGATACCGATACCTTTCGTTTGATTTCCTCGGGATCATAGTCGCTGATGGTGTTTCCTTCTGCGGTTTTTCCTAATCTATCGGTAGCGCCTGCTTTAAAAAGCAGCGCCTCGGTCAGTGAAGTTTTACCGGAATCGCTGTGACCGGTTAAAGCAATGTTACGGATTCTGCCTGCGAGATATTGTCTCATAGAGTATCGCCCCTTTCAAGTTGACCGTCAGTTATGACGGTATCCGTCTGACGATATTCGTCATATGACGGTCGCCGCCTTTTGCGGCGGCACCACCTTTGCAGATGGTCTTACTATTCAAGTATAACAAATTACTTCGTTTATTTCAATACAAAAATATAAGATTTGCACGATGACAGTGTAGAATAAATGGGGGGTGCGCTGTACAAGTTAACTAAAAAATATTGATTGAGAGAAGAATTTTACAAAATTCGAAAACAGCGCCTGTTGTGGACAAGAGCAAAAGAACACAGTTTTCAAACTGTGTTCTTTTGCTGTGGTGAAAGTATAGTAATAAAAGGAGATTTCAAAGTTACAGACAAAGAATCGTCCGAAAAAAGAGAGGAGGCTGGCGCAATCATCACGATTGTGTTATGATAAGAACAAAAGAATGTTGAAAGGAGAATGTGGGATGAATTCAGAGCAGAGACGGGCAGGCATCCTTGCGCTGTTGAGGGAAGAAAGCCGCCCTTTGAGTGCGAGTGCGATCGCAGGGCATTTTGGCGTCAGCCGCCAGATCATTGTGGGGGATGTTGCACTGCTGCGTGCCGCTGGCGAGGATATTGCCGCCACACCGCGCGGATATATCCTGCAAAAAGGGGAGCATTTTTCCCAAAAGCGGACGATTGCCTGCCGCCACCACGATGAAAAACTTGCCAGAGAACTGTATATTGTGGTGGATAACGGCTGTGCGGTGCTGGATGTCACAGTGGAACATCCGGTTTACGGACAGATTTTGGGTCAGCTGCAAATTTTTTCGCGCTACGATGTGGACCAGTTCCTCGAAAAGCTGGCTATCAGCAATGCGCCGCCGCTTTGCGCATTGACAAACGGCGTTCATCTGCACACCATCCAGTATCAGCATGAGGATGATTTTGCACGCGTGCTCGAACAGCTCAAAAAAGAGGGCATTTTGTTCCAGCAGGACGAACAATAGGGGATACCGTTTTTTCAAAGCGCCGAAGGGAAACCCTTCGGCGCTTTTTTGCGGTTTATTTCATAGGGCACAGCAGATTGATGTCGATGGATTCTTTGTTCTGTGCAGCGCTCAGACCAAGGTAAAATTCATCGGCTGAGCCAGAGCTGCCAACGGTGCCGATTGTATCGCCTGCGGAAATGCTGAGGTTATTCTTGGCGGAAACTTCCTTGAGGTGGGCATAAGTCCAGGTAACGCCGGCATCGTCCATGATTTCTACGCAGTAACCGCAGCCTTTTTGCCAGCCAGCATACATGACTTTTCCGGAAACAGCACAGGTCACTTCGGTTCCTTCAGGAGCGTAGTAGAGCCGACGTCCATTGACATCCTTCACCTGCGTTGGGTTTTTGACAGGCCCGTTGAAAGAAGCAGGGGTCAGACGTTCAATGCTAAGCTTTTCGGCTTCTTCGAGGGAAATTTCTTTCAGCGGCTGACGGATGCCGTCCTGATAAGCGGCGATGAGGTTGACTTCACCATCCTGCTGGATCGAGCTGGCAAAGTTGCCGTCGATGACCCAATGGATTGGTTTGCCACGGAAAGTCCATACCTTTTTCTCGAAGTCGTATTCTACCGACTCATCTCGAAATTGCCATAAAGAAGGAGCAGGAACAACGCTTGATATGAAAGCAGAACCAGTGCCGTCATAGGACGCGGAATAAACGCCGTCGTAATCCGCAGAGCGGAAGAAAAACGGATCTTCCTCACGGGTATCAGAAAAGTCGGAAATCAGGTTGCCTTCGAAGTCATACAGATTGCCGAATTGGTCGTTGGCGGGAGATGGCTCAAAGGTGAAACCGCCATACAAGAAAAACGATTCAAAGTATTCGGTCAGGCTGTTACATTCGCTGCGAAGAAGAGGTTTGATGGTGAATGTAGTACCCTTTTTTTCTCTGAAGGTTTGTTTTACACCAGACAAGTTGCCGTTTTTATCATAGACAGTGTACAGAATCATGTTGCTGTTGGTGTTCTGGGAACAAAAGCTGAATATGCTTCCAGACGGTTTTCTGTCACAGAAGATACATACCAGTTCGCCGTTGTAATAAACATCGTACAGACGGCTGTCGTTTTTGGAAGGCTTAAGATCGACACCGTATTTTTTGTAAGGAGCAAACTTCTGTTCGAGGGTTTGCGGATCCGGGGAGGAAATTTACTTTTACAGAGAGGACAGCTTTCTTGCGTTAAAGACACTCTCGCTATATTTCTGGATGCTTTGCAGCTTGCCAAAAGGATTGATGCTGCCATCGCCGTTGTCAATGATGTCGCGCACGGTGTAAATATCCACACTGCCTTTTTGGTTCAGGTATTGATAGTAAGTAGAGGTAGAACCGGCATTATCCAGGCGATCCAGCGTGTAGCTGCCGGCATAGGGTTTCAGGCGAACGCCGTCAATGAAGTACCGCACCATCTCGCCGTTAAAGAGCATATTTCCTTTTTTATCAAAGGAAATGCCGTATTTGCCGTAGAGGTCTAAAAGTTCCTGCTGAGAAAAAGAGCCTTGGGAGCTGGAGTCGTTTGCCTCTTCACGATGGAAAATGCTGAAGATATTTTTGAAAAAAGAGGAGATACCGGATTTTTCATTAGTGGTAGAAACAGCTTCCTTGGAATTGTCGCTGACAGCAACGGTTTCTTCTGCTTCGGCAACGGCAGAAGGGTTTACCTTGGGTGTTTCCGTGACAGCAATGCTCTCCTCTGCTTCAACGGTAGTGGAGGAAATTGCCGCTGCCCGTTCGGTGCGGCGGTTGTAAGCCTCCTCGGTAGAGTAGTGCAGACCGGTCAGCTTGTTGTTATCGTCGCGTGTGGCTTCTACATCGACCTCGCCCTTGACAAAGTTGGTGAAGCTGGCGCCTACACCTGCGTCGTAGAAAAAGCGGACAAGTTTTCCCTCATACAGGAATACCTTTTGGTCTTTGTCGTAGGTCATGCCGTATGCCTCGTAGGGAGCATAGGTTTCTAAATCCAGCTCGTTGTAAACGCCGTATTCCTGAATCATATCGGTGGTGGTGGGTTTAGGGGAAGTCGCAAACACAGAGGTCACGCCTGCAACCAGCGCCAGCGCGGTGACGATACTGATGACGGATAGTTTCTTCATCTTCATAATTGCACGAATCCTTTCTTCAATCGCGTTTTTGTTGAAGCTGCTGTACAGAGGACGAAAGCCGCTCTGCACTTCTTTCATATCAATTAAGGTCATGGCGTAGGCGGAACGGTTGTTTTCTCCCAACAGCCGCAGAACGCTTTCGTCGCAGGAAAGTTCAAGGTCGCGGTTCAGCAGGACGTACATCAGCCAAACCAGCGGATTGAACCAATGCAGGCACAGTGCGGCGGTGAACAGCAGTTTCGTCAGATTATCAAAACGCCGGATGTGAATATACTCATGGGTCAGAATGTAAATCAGTGCTTCGGGATTTTGTTTGAGAGATTCCTTTGGCAGCAGGATGACCGGATGAAAAATGCCATAGGTCAGCGGTGAGTGGATGCGGTCGAGCTGACGGATGGATATTTTTCTTCGCA
>CAMNVW010000024.1 GCA_946563605.1 uncultured Clostridia bacterium
CCAGCTTAAGGGTCTAGGGGGTCGCAACCCCCACAATAATCTTCCTAGTTTCTTGAAGCTAAAAAAGGGAGTGGGGCGAGTAGCCCCACAAAGAGGATAGACCTTTGCGAAGGTCAAATAAAAAAGTTTGTGGAGAAGTCGTGGAAAGCTGTTGAATTGTCAAGGGGCTTAGAAAAAATAAAAATTCCCTAAAAAATAGCTTGCAATTTTGTTTTTGATATGGTAGTATGTATTTTGTTATCTTATGTAATTTCAGAAAGAGGTGACTAGCTAAGATGAAACAGGGAATCCATCCAAAGTATGAGCCAACAGTTGTCAAATGTGCATGTGGTGCAGAATTTGAGACTCGTTCTACAAAAAAGGATCTGCGCGTTGAAATTTGTTCAAAGTGTCATCCTTTCTTCACAGGCAGACAGAAACTGGTTGATACCGGCGGTCGTGTAGATCGTTTCAACAAACGTTTCGGTCTTACCAAATAGGTTCAGACTACAAACAAAGCAAGGCAATGCGTCAGATGAAAAACACTGGTGCATTGCCTTTTTGCGTTTGTTTTCGTTCGTAAAAGGCAAAAGATTTTACCGGAGGGAAGAGGAAAATGCAGGAATATACGACCATACACGACACAGCGCAGGACGAATTTGTTGAGCGCAAATCAAGATTTATCGGTTCTATCGCTCCGGTAGAAACAGAGGAAGAGGCGCTGCGCTTTATTGCCCAAATAAAACAGCAGCACCGCGACGCCGGTCACAGCACCTATGCGTATATCCTCAAAAACGGCGTCAAACGCTATTCAGACGACGGTGAGCCGCAGGGTACAGCCGGTGTGCCGATGCTGGACTGCCTCGAAAAAGAGGGGCTTGTGGATGTCGTTGTCGTTGTCACCCGTTATTTTGGCGGCATTTTGCTGGGTACGGGCGGTTTGGTGCGCGCCTATTCCCATGGCGCAAAAATCGCGGTTGACGCGGCTAAGCGCAAACTGATGACCACCTGCGTGCTGCTTTCGATGGAACTGGATTATTCGTTTTACGGGAAAATCAACTATGTCCTGCCAAAGTATGTTTGCAGGGTGGAGGAATCAGATTTCGGCGCGAATGTCAGCATGAAAATTCTGATAAAACAGGACCAGTGCGAGGCATTCGTAAAGGAAATCACAGAAATGAGTGCGGCACTGGTGGTTCCGCAGATATTAGAGGAACGTTTTGACTACTTTGAAGTATAAAAAATGAACATATACCCGAAAAATCAGATAATTTTCCGAAAATAAAATTTTCATGCAGGAAAAGACGATTTTTTTTAGTATATAATATATAGATGGCTCTGTACACAACAGAATATTCCCTTGTTTTGAGAGGAAAAGAGGTGCTTGCCGATGAATGTCAGAGAACAGACGCAGCAGTTTGAGCGGCAGATGCTTTCAAAATACGCGCTCCTTTCGGAGAACACACAAGGAAGAGAGATTGCAGTCAAGGAATGTTCCATTCGCACACCCTTTCAGCGCGACCGAGACCGCATCGTTCACAGCAAGGCTTATCGCCGCCTGATGCACAAAACACAGGTGTTTTTGTATCCGGTGGGCGACCATTACCGGACAAGGCTGACCCACACACAGGAGGTCAGTCAGGTTGCACGAACCATTGCAAGAGCGCTGCGGCTGAATGAGGATTTGACCGAGGCAATCGCACAAGGACATGATTTGGGACACACGCCGTTTGGACACGCGGGAGAAGCGGCGCTCAACCATATTTTTGGGGAATTTCATCACAACGAGCAGAGCCTGCGCGTTGTGGAGAAGCTCGAAAATGACGGCAGGGGACTGAATCTCTGCAAGGAAGTGCGCAACGGCATTTTGTGTCACCGCAGCGGCATGATCGCGCTGACGTTGGAGGGCGTTGTGGTACGGTATGCGGATAAAATCGCTTATTTAAACCATGATATAGAGGATGCAGTGCGCGCAGGGATTCTGCGTGAAGCTGATATTCCGCAGCAGATTCAAAGTGTGCTCGGTGCAGACCGTTCCAGCCGCTATGAGGTGCTGGTATCGGACATTGTGGAACAGTCGTACAACCGTCCGACGGTGCAGATGTCGCAGCGGGTCGATCAAAGCTATCGGGCTCTGCGGGAATTTATGTTTCGGGAGGTTTACCGCAATCCGCAGGCAAAAGCGGAGGAAGAAAAGGTAGCCTACATTTTAAAAGGCTTGTATGATTATTACTGCACACATCCCCAGCAGATGCCGGCAGAATACCGGCAGATCCTTGCGGAGGAAGGCAAAGAGCGCGCAGTCTGTGACTATATCGCAGGGATGAGCGACCGGTTTGCAGTCAATCAGTTTGAGGAGCTGTTTATCCCCAAAAGCTGGAGCATTTACTAATCGAAAATAGAACAATCCATTTAAAACGGAAGGAGGCACAGCAGATGGTATCGGATCTTTTTATACAGGAGCTAAAGCAGTACAGCGATATTGAACGAATCGTTTCGGGATATGTCGCCTTAAAAAAGAAAGGACGATATTTAGCAGGTCTGTGTCCTTTCCACTCGGAAAAATCGCCGTCGTTTTATGTGTATCCGCAGACGCAGTCGTTTTACTGCTTTGGCTGCGGTGCAGGGGGAGACGTTATCACCTTTATTCGCAGGATAGAAAACCTTGATTATATGGAGGCGGTTCATTTTCTCGCTGAAAAGTGCGGAATGACCGTCCCAGAAGATGAAAAGGCGGACGCGCTGGGGATGCAGCGCAAGCGTGTGTTGGAGATCAACCGCGAAGCGGCGCATTTTTTCCACGATCAGCTGATGTCCGAAAATGGCAGGCAGGCATATGGATACCTGATGCGCCGCGGACGGGACAGAAAAACCATCCGCCATTTCGGTTTGGGCTATGCACCCAACGAGTGGCACGCGCTGACCGACCATCTGAAGTCGAAGGGCTTTTCAGAGCAGGACATGGTTGCGGCAAACGTCGCGGTCATGGGCAAACAGGGAGGCGCGTATGACCGCTTTCGCAATCGAGTGATGTTCCCAATCATCGACCTGCGCGGAAATGTCGTCGCTTTCGGCGGCAGGGCGCTGGATGATCAGGGCGCAAAATATTTAAACTCCAGCGACACGCCGGTGTTTAAAAAGAGCAAAAATCTGTTTGCGCTGAATTTCGCCAAGACCTCAAAGCTGCCCGGGCTGATTTTGGCGGAAGGATATATGGATGTCATCGCCATCCATCAGGCGGGCTTTGACAATGCGGTGGCAACGTTGGGAACGGCGCTGACGGAAGAACAGGCAAGGCTGATCTCCCAGTACACCGACAAGGTCATTTTAGCCTACGATTCAGATGGACCTGGGCAGGCGGCAACCAAGCGCGCCATAAACATCTTTGACGAGGTCGGTGTGAAGGTGAGCGTACTTTCCATGACGGGCGCCAAAGACCCTGACGAGTTTATTCAAAAATATGGCAGAGAACGCTTTGCAATGCTGCTGGACGGCAGCCGCAACGCAGTGGAATTTGAGCTTGGCAAGCTGCGGTCAAAATTTGATACGCAGACGGCGGACGGCAAGGTGGGATTTTTAAAGGACGCCTGCAAGCTGTTCGCAGGGATTCGCAATCCGGTGGAGCGGGAGGTCTATGTCACACAGGTGGCAAATGAGCTGGAAATTTCTCCGCAGGCAATCAACGCACAGATCCAAAGTCTGGACAAACGGGAGCAATACAAGGAAAGACGGCGTCAGAAGGCGGATACAAACATTTATATCGGTCAGATGGCGGCAGCAAAAAATGATTTGCAGCGGCGCGCAAACCTGCGCTATGCAATGGCGGAGGAAGGGCTTTTGTATTGCCTGATGAAAAATCCGAACGTTTTTAAAGAGGTGTATGCAAATTTAAAAGAGCAGGATTTCGTAACAGATATTAACCGAGAGCTGTACAGCGCTTTTGCCAAAAGACTGGAAGCAGGACAGTCGATTGAAATGATCGAGCTGTCGTCCGAACTGTCGCCCGAGGCGATGTCGAGGGTTTCGGCAATCATGGCGACGGCGCCTTCTCAGCGGTGCGATGAGGCGGCGCTTCAGGATTATATGACGATATTAGCAGAGCATAGGAATGTAAAAACAAAAGAGCAGGTTGCCCAGATGGATGACAATGCGCTCGACGCGTATGTCAAGCAGCTGGCGGCAAAGAAAAACAGGAGGAGTTAGTTTGGCAGTAAAAGATAAAAAGGCAGTGATCCGCGGTCTGATTGAAAGCGGAAAAGCAAACGGAAAACTGACCACAAGAGAAATCAACGACGCGCTTGAACAACTGGACTTCGATGTAGAAAAGGTAGATAAGCTGTATGACACGCTCGAGTCGCTGAACATCGACATCGTGGATGACATTGACCTGTCCGAACTGGACAGTAAGGATTTGGACGGGGACAAGGATGATGATGCACTGCTGTCGGTGGACGGTATTAGTATTGACGACCCTGTCAAGGTTTACCTCAAGGAAATCGGACGTGTACCGCTGCTGAGCTCAGAGGAAGAAATCGAGCTTGCAGAAAGAATGGCACAGGGCGACCCTTACGCGAAAAAAAGATTGTCCGAAGCAAACTTGCGTCTGGTTGTCAGCATTGCAAAAAGATATGTAGGACGCGGAATGCAGTTTTTGGATCTGATTCAGGAAGGAAACCTGGGTCTGATTAAAGCGGTCGAGAAATTTGACCACACCAAGGGCTTCAAGTTTTCGACCTATGCGACCTGGTGGATTCGTCAGGCAATCACCCGCGCGATTGCAGACCAGGCAAGAACCATTCGTATTCCTGTCCACATGGTAGAAACCATCAACAAGGTGAAAAAGATTTCCAGCCAGCTGCTGCACAAAAACGGGCACGATCCGACAGCAGAAGAAATCGCTGAAGAACTGGATATGCCGGTCGACAAGGTACGGGAGATCATGCGTGTAGCGCAGGAGCCGGTTTCGTTGGAAACGCCAATTGGTGAAGAGGAAGACAGCCATCTCGGCGATTTCATCGAGGATTCGGATGCCCCAGCTCCGGCGGACGCTGCTTCCCATACGCTGCTCAAGGAACAGCTGGAGGATGTGCTCTCCACCTTGACTCCAAGAGAAAAGAAGGTCTTGGAGCTGCGCTTTGGCTTGGAGGACGGCAGAAACCGCACACTGGAGGAAGTTGGCAAGGAGTTCAACGTCACCCGTGAGCGCATCCGTCAGATTGAAGCGAAGGCACTGAGAAAACTGCGCCACCCAAGCAGAAGTAAGAAACTCAAAGACTTCCTCGACTAGCAGGCTGAGCCTGCACCCAATATCGCGCTTTGGCTTTGTGGAACAATGGGCTTTGTACACACGGAAATCGCTCGCGTTAGCACACTCGCTCGTTAGAGCAAAAATGAAGTTTTCGTCCACCTTTTTCAAAAGGTGGTGGTGTCCAGAGGCGAAGCCTTTGGTAGGGTTTGGGACAACGTCCCAACAATAAAACCCAAAATAAAAAATCGTTCGGTGGCACAGTGTCTGTTCGCCCCACCTGTGCGGCAGCACACCGCGTAAGCGGCAGGCTGAGCCTGCACCCAATATCGCGCTTCGGTTTTGTGGAACAATGGGTTTGTACACGCGGCACTCGCTCGCGTTAACACACTCGCTCGTTAGAGCGAGATAAAAGTTTTTCCCCATAAAACAAATCCAAAATAAAAAGATGCAGGCATTTTGCCTGCATCTTTTTTACGCACAAAATTGACGGAAAAGCTGTGCGCTGTTTTTTTATAAACGGGCTTGTGAATCAAAGTCCTCGCGCTGTAAAGAAAACAGCACGCTGTCATAAATCACGCCGTTGTTCTTGATTGCCCGACGCAGATAGCCTTCCTGCACAAAACCCAGCTTTTGCAGCAGTGCGCGGGAAGCGGTGTTTGGGGCAAGCGCCTGCGCAGTAATGGAGTCATACTTCTTTTCCTCGAAGAGATAGTGGATAAAGGCAGTGAGAGCCTCGGTCATGTATCCCTTGCGGGTGTATTCCTCACCCAGCCAGTAGGCGATGTCAATGGAATTGACATCAAATCGAATATGATCCTCGTCGATGTGGAGTTTTCCAATCAGTTCATCGCTGTCCTTTAAGGCGATGGCAAAATCCTTCTTTTTCTCAATCATCTGTTGGATGTATTGTCTGGAACCCTCCCGATCCATCTTGTACATACAAAGATATTTTAAGACAAAGTCGGAATTTGCCAACGGGTCGAATCGGTCCAGGTCGGACATTTGCATTTCCCGAATGATCAGTCTTGGAGTGGTTAAATTCATTGGTGTATCCATCTTCTTCCTTGTTGTTTTAATGAAGAATTGATCGAACTCTTCTTTTTATTCTAACATCTTTAAAATAAAAAAGGGTGTCGTATTTGTGAATTTATGGATGAAAGAGTATCTGAGCGATTTTGTTCTATTCAGCGTCTGTGCTGCGGCGCCGGAATTTTGCGAATAGAAAATCTTTCTGCTTGACATCTTGGGAAGGGTATCATATACTAAAAAAGTAAGCAATAAGTGCAGACAGCGTTTGACTGGATAAAATATGTGTGAAAAGGTGAGAAGTGAGGGGGATTGGATGCATATTACTTTGGAAACCGACTATGCGATTAGGATTGTTCATATTCTGGCGCAGAGCGGAAAGAGGTTGGATGCAAAAACAATAGCGGAGTCCACCGGCGTGACACTGCGCTTTTCACTGAAAATTCTGCGTAAGCTGGTGGCTGCGGGGATTATCAAATCCTTTAAAGGGACGCAGGGAGGATATGAGATCGGACGAGATCCAAGCGAAATTTCATTGGGAGAGGTTATCGAAACGATTGAAGGCAGATATGTGCTGAATCGCTGTGTGAACGGCGAATATGCCTGCACAAGGCATAAAAGCAAATGCTGCCAGTTTCAGAAGATTTTCCGCGAGATTTCGGAGGACGTCCGCGATAAGCTCTATTCTTATAAATTTTCGGATTTTAATGAGTAAGCCCAAAAGCTTTGCGGCTGTTTCGGATTTCAAAAATGTTTATAAACATAAATTGTACTCTGCATCTAAATTGATTTTGGATGCAGAGCTTTTTTATTTTCACTCAAATTCATTGGCGCAAAATCCAGAAACGCGGATTTTTTCGGATATAGGAAAACTGCCAATAAAAGCTGCCGGATTTTCTAAAATTCAAACAAAAACACCAAGGAAAGGGCACCGAAAAAAGAAAATACAGGGTAAAATCCTACAAAATATATCGGCAATGCTTGTCACATAAAGAGATTGTTTTCACGATGCAAAAAGACTATAATGTCCTTGGAAAAAAATTTTATGTTGCTTGAAACAATTAAATGGGGAGGATTTTACAATGCAAGAAAACAAATTTGACTGGAATTTGCAGGATATTTATGCCAGTGAAGAAGCATGGTATCAGGATCTTGCCGCGGCACAAAAAGTTGCGGACGAACTGGCAACAATGCAGGGCAAGGTTTGTCAGGATGCAAATACTCTTCTGAAAACGCTGGAACTGTACGCAAAATGCAACGAGTATTTCTCGAAGCTGTTTGTCTATGCGCACTGCCACTATGATGTAGATATGTCCAATACAAATTATAAAAAGCTGTATGAAACCGTTTTTGGAGCAAGAAGTGCTGTCAGCGAACAGACCGCATTCCTGAATCCAGAGCTGATGCAGCTGACACACGAGCGCTTTGAAGAACTGTGCAAAGAACAGCCGGCGCTTGCGCTGTATACCCATCTTATCGACGATTTGCTCAGCAAGAAGGAACATATTCTGGATGAAAAATCTGAGCAGATGCTGGTGCGGATGCAGGATCTGCACGATTCCTATAAAAAGATTTACACAGATCTGCTGGTCAACGATACAAAATATGCGCAGCTGACCAACTCCTACGGAGAAACCGTTTCTGCAAATGACGCTGCCTATACCGGCGCAATGTCCGACCCGAATCGTGAGTTCCGCAAGGAATTTTTTGAAAAGCTGTATGACGTATATAAAGGATATGTCAACACCATGTCCTCAAACTACTACGCGCTGGTAAAATCCAATGTCCATATCGCGAAAACCCGCGGCTATTCTTCGGCAAGAAATCAGTCTTTGTCGCAGAACTTTATCCCAGAAGCGGTTTATGATAATCTGCTGACAACAGTCCGTGCAAACACAGAGCCGTTCCAGCGTTATATCAATCTGCGCAACAGAGTGCTTGGTCTGGAAAAGAGCCATATGTATGATATGTACATCCCGATTGTACCGGACGCTGAAAAGAAATACAGCTTTGATGAGGCATATGATCTGATGCTCAAAGCGACCGCAATTTTGGGCGAGGACTACACCGAATTGGTGAAACGTTCCTATCAGGAACACTGGTGCGACGCTTATCCAAAGAACAGCAAAGTCAGCGGCGCATATTCCACCAGTGTCTACGATGTTCATCCATATATGCTGCTCAACTACAACGGTACTTTGGGTGATGTATTTACCCTGCTGCATGAAACCGGACACTCGATGCACAGCTGGTATTCCAATCAGGCACAGCCGTTTGTCTATGCAAATTACTCTTTGTTCTGTGCAGAGGTAGCTTCTACCACCAACGAGATGATTCTGTATTACTATCTGCTTGACCATGCTCAGACCAAGGAAGAAAAAGTAATACTGCTCTCGAAACACCTCGATGACATTCGCTCCACTTTCTGCCGCCAGACCATGTTTGCTGATTTTGAAGATCAGACCCACAAATTGGTGGAAGCCGGTCAGCCGCTGCTGCCGGATACATTGTGTGAGATTTACCGCAAGATCAACGAGGATTACTACGGTCCTGGCTTTGCGGCAGACGAGACCATCGCTTACGAGTGGGCACGTATTCCGCATTTCTATCGTGCATTTTATGTTTATCAGTATGCGACCGGCATTTCTGCGGCAGTTGCGATTGCAAATCGCATCCGCAAGCTGGGTCAGCCGGCGATAGAAGATTACAAATCCTTCCTGCGTGCAGGCTCAAGTGCTCATCCGATTGAAGTTCTGAAAGTGGCAGGTGTGGATATGGCTTCTCCGCAGCCGATTCTGGATATCATCGCAGATTTTGACGATACACTGAAACAGTTAGAAGAGCTGCTGTAACAGACAGCAGCAGATAAAAAAACGGCTTTTCGATACAGGAAAAATCGAAAAGCCGTTTTTATTAGTGGATGTGAGTTTATTATATCCATTTGCCTTGTGAAAATCAAGTGCTTTTCACAAGAAATTGATCTTTTTTCACAAGAATTAAACGATAACGGGAAAAACAGAAAGAAATTTGTCGAAAAATGTTCCCGAAAGAGAAGCGTTTGTATAAAATAGTGGAAAATATAGTGCAAAAGCGTTTAAAGTTTTATGGGGAAATGTGAGGATGGGACTATTATTTTACAGCTGTTAATGCTATAATAAAAAATAGTAGGATTGGCAGATCAAAATAGAGAGAAGGATGTTTTCATGTTTTTTATGACTACCTACCTGACGCTGGTCAGTATGATTCAAATCGCTGTTTATGTTGTCTCCGCGTTTGCATTTTATAAACTTGCAAAGATTCGCTGCATCAATAATGCGTGGCTTGCATTCATCCCATTTTTTAGCTTATACATTATCGGCTATATCGGCGACACCTTAAAATATAACACTGCGCCGTTTAACCGCTATCTCAGCGATATTCCGATGGCTTATGCGCTGCCGATCGGTTCTATTATTGCATCGGTGGCGGGTGCACTGCCGCTGATTGGCGGTTTGGCGAGCGGCATTTTGGAGCTGCTGGTTTATGTTGGACAAATTTTGGTATATCTGTTCGTCTTCCAGCAGTATGCACCGAAGAATAAATTCTTGTTCACCCTGCTTTCGATCATTCCGGTTGTCGGTCCAATTTTGATTTTGTATTCGATTCGCGAATACCACTAATTTTGCAGAACAAAGAAATTTGAACACCATATAAAACCCAAACAAAAAAGGCTCCGTTTGTACGGAGCCTTTTTTGCGTGAAAAAATCATCGGTTTTCGTACCAATATTTCTGGTCGAGGGTGCGGTAAGCCAAAGCTTCGGCGATATGCGATTTTCGGATGATATCGCTGCCGTCTAAATCGGCGATGGTGCGCGCGACCTTGACAACGCGGTCATAGGTGCGGGCGGTCATGCCGAGTCCTTCAAAGGAGCGGCGCAGAAATTCGAGCGCGCTGTCCTCCAACGGACACATCTGATTGAGGGTTCCGGCAGGGATGCGCGCGTTGCAGGTAATGGCTGTGCCGGCAAAACGCTCTTCCTGAATACGGCGTGCAGCTTCCACACGCTGCCGCACCTGTGCGGAGGTTTCCTCACGGCTTTCGCCGGATAATTCCTCAAACGCAACGGGAGCTACCTCAACGTGTAAATCAATGCGGTCGAGCAGCGGACCGGATACGCGCGAGATATATTTATGTACCGCCGCTTCCGAGCAGGTACACGCAATTTGGGGATGTCCGCGATAGCCGCACGGACAGGGGTTCATCGCCGCGACAAACATCATCGAACAGGGATAGGTCACCCGTGAGGACGCGCGTGAGATGGTCACCTGATTGTCCTCAATCGGCTGGCGAAGTACCTCCAAA
Source organism: uncultured Clostridia bacterium (assembly GCA_946563605.1). Classification (GTDB taxonomy): domain Bacteria; phylum Bacillota; class Clostridia; order Oscillospirales; family Ruminococcaceae; genus Negativibacillus. Next base: position 10,597 of record CAMNVW010000024.1, read on the forward strand.
GCTTGACGCTGAAATTCTGGAAGTTCGTCCAAAAACAGCACGCCGTTGTGTGCAAGCGAAATTTCTCCCGGCATTGGGTTGGAGCCGCCGCCGGTCAGTCCTACCGGCGAGACGGTATGGTGCGGCGAACGAAAGGGTCGGCTGTTCATGATCGGATGGTCGGGCGGCAAAAGCCCTGCCACCGAGTAGATGCGGGTGGTTTCGATAGCTTCCATAAAACTGAGCCGCGGCAAAATCGAGGGCAGACGTTTTGCAAGCATACTTTTTCCGGTTCCGGGGGGTCCCAGAAGCAAAAGATTATGTCCGCCGGCAGCCGCGATTTCCAGTGCGCGCTTGGCAAAGGACTGTCCGCGCACCTGCGATAAATCTGCGTCAAAGTGGTTGCTGCCCTCCAGAATCATCGTGGGGTCAAACGGCAGCGGCTGGATGGGAGCTTGTCCGTTGAAATGGGAGAACAGCTCCGAAACATCGCTGACCGGATAAACGTCCAAGCCTTCCACGATGGAAGCTTCTTTTGCATTTTGTGCAGGAACAAACAAGGAGGTAATGCCGTCCTGTTTTGCCTGTATCGCCATCGAGAGAACACCGTTGACAGGACGCACCGCACCGGACAGGCTCAATTCTCCAACAAAGGCGGCGTCCTCGGGCAGCGCTTGGTCGTAGGAGTGAAAGAGCTGTTCCGAGGCTGCCATCACTGCCAAAAAGATGGGCAGGTCAAAAACGGGACCGGATTTTTTCTGGCTTGCCGGCGCAAGATTGACCGTGATTTTTGCAACCGGCATTTCATAACCGGCGTGGGTGATAGCGGACTGCACCCGCAGACGGGATTCTTTTATCGCAGCGTCCGGCAGTCCGACAATATCGAAGCTGGGGATCGCGCGGTTGAGCGTGACCTCTACCGTTACGGCGTAAGCGTCAATGCCGCCGATACCGTAACTTTTTACACAGCTGTACACAAAACATCCCTCCCTCTGTTTTTTCTATTTTACCACATCTTTCTACGTTAGGGAAGTTTTCTTTTGCAGAATTTTTATTTTGTTTTATGGGGATAAAATCCGTTGCTTTTTTGGGGAGGCTGTGATAAAATTTTCGCAGATTGATTGATGGGAAAAAGAGGAAGGAGATTCGATATGGCGGTATTTTGTCCGCTTTACAGCGGAAGCAGCGGAAACAGCGTCTATTTGGATGCAGGTGACAGTTCGGTGCTGATTGATTTAGGGGTCAGCTGCCGTGCGGCGGTGAATGCGCTCAAATCGTTGAACGCTGATTTTGAAAAACTCAAGGGGATTTTGATTACACACGAACATTCCGACCATATTAAGGGATTATCCGTCTTTTTGAAAAAATATCCTCTGCCGCTGTTTGCATCAAAAG
>CAMNVW010000025.1 GCA_946563605.1 uncultured Clostridia bacterium
TCCAACAACAGGTGCAGCATATAGGTGCCGTATTTGATGGCGACCTGCGGTTCAAAGATCTGGTCATAGCTTTCTGAACTGCCGTCGCCCATCCGGTACTGTACCCATTCAAAAGCGTCCTTTGTCATCTGCATCACGCCGCGGGCATCCGCTGTGGAAACAGCGTTCGGCTCAAAGTTGCTTTCGATGCGCGCCACCGCATACACAAGATTTTTGTCCACCTTATATTCCCTGCTGTATTTTTCGATATACTGCCGGTATTCTCTGGGGTACATTTGTCTGTAAACCCCTTGTGTTGCCGGCTCAAGTGCCATAAAGCCTGCCGCGATGATGACAACAATCAAAATCAGCCATGATACCTTTGTTTTAACGCTTGTCTTTTTCTTTGCCACCGGCTTCCTCCGTTTCTTACAGAGTGTCTGTCTGCTCCTGCATTGCTTCCAGTCTGGAAAGCAGCGCAGAGGTCTGGTTTTTGAGTTCATCGACGCTGCCGTTGTTTTCCAGCACCTTCCAGGAGCGGCTTTTGTAATATTCCTCGTCATGCTGCGCCGAAATGCGCTGCATGGCTTCCTCCTGCGTCAAATTGTCGCGGCGGACAATGCGCTGCATACGCAATGCCGGATCTGCTGTCACCGAAACTACATAATCACAATCTTTGTCCGCACCGCTTTCAAATAAAGTCGGCGCATCCAAAACAATGATGGGCTTCCCCTTTTGACGCAGTTGTTTTATTTCATCCTGAATCCGTTCGATAATATACGGAAACATCAGTGTATTGAGTTTTTTCAGTTTTTCCTTTTCCGTAAAGACCGTTTTCGCCATCTTTTTTCGATTGAGCGTTCCGTCCATGTTGATATACTCGCAGCCAAATTCCAGCGCAATGTCCGCAATACAGGCGCTGCCTGTTTCCACAACATCCCTTGCCGTTTTGTCCGCGTCGATCACAGCGATGCCGTTCTCCCGAAGATAAGCCGAAACGGTCGATTTGCCTGCGCCGGTTTGACCGGTCAGACCAATAACCATACTTTTCATTCCGATTGTTTTGCCTTTCCTCCGAAGTATTTCTGGATCTGTCGATTTTTTCCTATTCTTCCTCATCCTGCGGTGCAAACTCATGGTATGCCGCCGCACGGATCAATCTGTTGTACACCGCAAGTCCTACGCCTTCCTTGGACGGACAGCGCGCATACACCTGCTTTGCCCCACGCTCATCCAGTTCACGCAGCGCCGCAAACAATTTTTTCGCCTGATCCGCCTCATCCTTGCCCAAGCTTACATAAGGCACCTTCAGCCCGTCTATATCCTCTGCAAAGCACAGTGCAAACAGCCCTTCTTTCGCATGGCTGTTCACATATTCCACAAACTCTTCGCTGTCCGCGTCCAAAATGGTGATCTGTGCTTTGGGCGCGTAATGCTTATATTTCATCCCCGGCGAATCTGCACGGATACCGTTCGCCAGCTTTTGGGTGACCGCTTCGTGGATCACCAGCTCCGGCAGTACCTCGCGCAGCATCTGCGGCGTGATTGCACCCGGACGCAGCAAAATCGGCTTTTCCCCTGCCAGAGAAATGACCGTCGATTCCAAACCGACGCTGCATTCTCCCGCGTCCACGATCGCATCCACCTTACCCCACAGGTCGTGGATACAATGCTGTGCAGTCGTCGGACTCGGTGAACCGGAAAGATTTGCCGACGGCGCCGCTACCGGCACCCTTGCCCAGTGGATGATCGCTCTTGCCGCCGGATGCGCCGGAATACGGATCGCCACCGTGTCCAATCCACCGGAGGTTTCCGGCGGAATGACGTCCTTTTTCGGCAGGATAACCGTCAGCGGTCCCGGCGAAAAACGCCTGCACAGTTCGTAATAGACCGGCGGAATATTTTTCGCGTAAAGCTGTGCCTGAGAAGCGTCCTCCAGATGGATAATCAGCGGATTGTCCTGTGGTCTGCCCTTGGCAAGAAAAATATTCTTGACCGCCTGCGGATTTAAAGCGTTTGCACCCAATCCGTACACTGTTTCGGTCGGAAGCGCCACCAGACCACCCTGCCGGATGATCTGACCTGCTGTGCGCAGCGCGTCGCTGTCCTTCTCTGCATCCGACACGGTAAGCAGCCGTGTTTCCTTTTTCTTCAAAGTTTCGCTTTCCATTATACAAGCGCCTCTTTTCGACCGGAAGTTAGTTTTCACCGCCGGCAACTTCGGAACCTGCCTTCAGCTTTTCTGCCTGGTCAAAGGTGTTGAGCGCGTCAAACAGCTCGGTCAGATCGCCATTGAGAACCTGTTCCAGCTTATACAGCGTCAGTCCGATTCTGTGGTCGGTGATTCTGCCCTGTGGATAATTGTAGGTGCGGATACGCTCTGCACGGTCGCCTGCGCCGACCTGAAGTTTTCTTTCGGAGGCAATTTTTTCATTCTGTTCTCTCTGCATCTTTTCATAGATACGGGAGCGCAGGATCTTCATTGCTTTGTCTTTGTTCTTGTGCTGGCTTCTTTCATCCTGACATTCTACGATGGTTCCTGTCGGAATATGGGTGATTCGGATTGCCGATTCTGTCTTGTTAACGTGCTGACCGCCTGCACCGCCGGAACGATAGGTATCGATCTGCAGATCCTTCGGATTGATTTCAACCTCAACATCATCTACTTCCGGCAGAACGGCAACTGTTACCGTAGAGGTGTGGATTCTGCCCTGTGTTTCTGTTTCTGGAACACGCTGTACACGATGTACGCCCGATTCAAACTTAAATTTGGAGTATGCGCCCTCTCCATTGATGGAAAAGCTAATTTCCTTGTATCCGCCCAGCTCTGTCGGGTTTGCGTTGAGCACCTCGATCTTCCAGCCCTGTGTTTCTGCATACATCGAATACATTCTGAACAGGCTGTTTGCAAACAGCGCTGCTTCGTCGCCGCCTGCGCCGCCGCGGATCTCCACGATAACGTTCTTGTCATCATTCGGGTCTTTCGGGATCAGCAGGATCTTCAATTCTTCCGAAATAACTTCGATGTCCTGCTTGCTGGTTTCATACTGTTCTTCGGTCAGCTCTCTGAAATCCTTGTCCAAGCCGCCCTCGTCCAGCATTGCTTTTGCTTCATCCATATCGTTTTTCGCTCTGATGTACTCACGATATTTCTCTACGATAGGCGTTAAATTTTTATATTCCTTCATCAAATCTGCATACTGCTTTGGATCGCTGACAACATTTGGATCCATCAATTTATCGTTGATGGCCTGATAGCGCTCCTCCGCCGAACTCAACTGTTCAAACATAGTTCATTCTCCTTCAATTTATCATTTATCGATTGACTGTATTTTTGTGTTTCCTGTTACGGACGCTGGATCTGCTTAATATTTTTTTCCGCCTTGGAACGGACAACCATAATCTCATGTCCGCAGCCGGTGCATCTGAGTTTAAAATCCATGCCGCTTCTCAAGACCAGAAATTTATTTTCCCCACAGGGATGCTTTTTTTTCATAACCAGAATATCTCCTACGCGCACATCCATCTTTCATGGTCTCCCTTCCATGGCATATCCCCATCTGACAAGTCAAAACAGCGGCAAGCTTCTTCACCGTCCTGCATATAAGCTCTATTATAACAAACAAGCCTGCCCTTGTGCAAGATTTTTCCATGCTTTTCTTTCTTATATCCTTCAGAAATATTCCCCATTTTATTGGCATATAGATGTTAACAGCTTTGATTCAGTCAGATTTTTTGAATAGACTGTCCCCAAAGCCTGTTTAAAGGGCTGTGCGGGGACTGAAGGAGGGAATAAAAAATGACAAATTACTGGCCGGAAGGCTGGCTGATGAATACAGCGCAAAACCGCAGCTTCTGCCAAAGCGCATCGGGACTTTGGGAGGCGCTGCACACCCAGACCATTTTGGAGGCACGAGCCTTTGTCTGCACCCCCGAGCATGACCTCATGGTTGACTTTGGTTTCTGCAAGGGGATCATCCCCCGATGTGAAGGAGCCATCGGGATTCAGGACGGCACGACGAGGGACATCGCACTGCTGTCAAGGGTGAATAAGCCCATCTGCTTTATCGTCCAGTCGATTCGGCAAAATGCCGACGGCAGCATCACGCCTGTTTTATCTCGTCGTCTGGCGCAGGAAAACTGCTGCCGCGAGTACATACAAACACTTGTCCGAGGGGATGTGATCCCTGCGCGTGTCACCCATCTGGAACCGTTTGGATGTTTTGTGGACATTGGCTGCGGCGTTGTATCGCTGATCCCCATCGACTGCATTTCTATCTCGCGTATTTCCCATCCGTCCGACCGCTTTCGGGTCGGTCAGGATATCCATGCCGTTGTCACCGGCGTAGAAGAAAATCTGCGCGTTTCACTCAGCCACAAGGAATTGCTTGGCACATGGGAAGAAAACGCCGCCTGCTTTACCCCTGGGGAAACCGTCTCCGGCACCGTTCGTTCGGTGGAAAGCTACGGCATTTTTGTGGAGCTGACCCCCAATCTTGCAGGACTTGCCGAGCCAAAGGAAGGGGTGCGCGCCTCCCAGCAGGCAAGCGTCTATATCAAAAGCCTGATTCCCGAAAAAATGAAGATCAAGCTGATTGTGATTGACGCCTTTGACTCCCCTTCCCCCATCTCCGAGCCGCATTATTTTATTGATTCCGGTCACATCGACCACTGGATCTATTCTCCTGATGCATCCGCAAAGAAAATCGAAACCCTGTTTTCTCCATCCGAAATCCAAGAGGGCTCCGCTTTTTAAGCGAAGCCCTCTTTCCATTTTGAGGAGAAAAAAGGTGTCACAGGGGCGTTGCCCTCGTACCCCTACAAGCTTTTTGAAAAAAGCTTGACCAAAAACTTTTGTTTTGCTCCCATGAGCGAGCGCCGTGTGCTGAAACTGTAACCTCGCAGAAAACCAAAGCGCGAAACAGTCCGCGGGTTCAACCCGCTTAGTAGGTCAATACTTCGTGTCCGTCCTCGGTGACCGCAACGGTGATCTCCCACTGAGCGGAGAGCTTTCCGTCGCTGGTGACAACGATCCAGTCCTGACCGTCCTCATCCATGCGGACAGAATGTTTTCCCTCGTTCACCATCGGCTCAATGGTGAATACCATTCCCGGAGCCAGCATCATATCGGTTCCTCTGCGTCCGACATAGCCAACCCATGGGTCCTCGTGAAATTCCAGACCGATGCCGTGTCCGCCGATTTCGCGAACGATGGTGTATCCATGCTTGTGGGCATGGTCAGAGATTGCCTGCGCAATATCGCCCAGGAATCCCCATGGTTTTACCTCGGCAAGTCCCAGCTCTACACATTCCTTTGCGACCTTCACCAGATTTGCCGCATTTTCAAAAACTTCGCCGATGCAGAACATTCTGGACGAATCGGAGAAGTAGCCGTTGTAGATGGTGGAAACATCGACGTTGATAATGTCGCCGTCCTTGAGGACAACCTTCTCAGACGGAATACCATGGCAGACCTGATCGTTTACCGAGGTGCAGACACTTTTCGGGAATCCCTCATAGTTGAGTGGTGCCGGAATACCGCCCAGACGGGTCGTTTCGTCATAAACGATCTTGTCGATTTCCTCGGTCGTCATGCCGGCATGGATTTTCTGTGCCACCAGATCGAGCACTGCGATGTTGATCTTGCTGCTCTGTCTAATTCCTTCAATCTGTTCCGGTGTTTTAATCATAGCGCGGGTCGGTACGGTATGCCCTTCTCGGCGGAAGTGGTCGAGTTTTTCGTCAAATTCCATGTGACAATGTTTATATTTTTTCTGACTGCCGCACCAGCAAGGATCATTGCGGCCCAGTTTTTTCTCAGACATTGTTGTTACCTCCTGTCAGATAATCTTCTTTTGTCAGCGAATAAATGCAGTCATCATGCACCACACCGTTTGGATCAGACACAGCATGGCGGATGCAGCCTTCCCTGACAAATCCCAGTTTTTCCGCAAGACACGCCGAAGCGATATTTTCCCGGTAACACCGGAGGGAGAGAAGATCTGTCCCCTTTGCAAACAAGGCTTCTGTCAGTGCCCTCAGTGCTTCGGTCATATATCCTTTTCCTGCTTCCCCTTCTGCCAGATAATACGAAAGCATCAGGGAATTTACCCGGTAGCGCAGCATATCCTTTCCAAAAAAGCATGCACCGATCACACGTCTATCGTCCTTTTTTTCCAGGATCAGCGTACTGTCCTTTTCCTCCATCAGTTCTTCCACAAGCTCCTCCTGACTTTTGGGAGCAGTCGGATTAAACCGAAGGACAAACTTACTGTTCCGAATCAGCAGCAAGGGTGTTGCATCCTCCGGCACAGGGCTTCGCAGGGTCAGTCGTGCAGTTTCTATCGGTTCCATTGTATCCTTCCTCTCTGGGCAAAAAAAGATATACCAAATCTATCGGCTTTGTTTTTAGTATAACGCAGAAATACCACAAATTGCAAGATTTGTTTGTAAACTGCGCCCAATTCTTTTGCCACAAAAAAGGAACCGGTCACAAAACCGGTTCCTTTTTTACGTATTAGTTTTCCATTTTCCATTTTACGCCTTGTGGTGTATCCAGCAAAACGATTCCCCTTGCTTTCAAATCGTCACGAATCTTGTCTGCAAGCGCAAAGTTCTTTTCTTTTCTCGCCTGCTGACGCTGCTGAATCAGCTCTTCGATTTCCGCGTCAAGGTTATCTTCTTTGCGGTCATACAGCAGACCCAGAACATCGGTCAGGCTGTTAAACATCTCGCTCGCATAGGTGAGCGCTTCTTTGGCTCTTGGCTGTGCGATAAAGGTGTTGATGTCGCGCACCAAATCGAACAACGCTGCAATTCCGTCGGCGGTGTTGAGGTCGTCGTCCATCGCTTCAATGAATTGTGCTTTTCTTGCGTCAACCTGTTTGCAGAATGCTTCATCCGCCGCCGCATCGGCTGTTTGAGCAAGTGCGTTTTTCAGTGCGAAGTCCAAGTTGTCGCGGCAGTTGTGCAGACGTTCCAGTGCTGCCTTGCACTGCTCGATGATGGTCAGATTGTAGTTGATCGGGCTTCTGTAATGCGCGGAAAGCATCATGTATTTGATTGGCTCATAGCCGTATTTTTCCGCTACCTCGCGGACGGTGAAGAAGTTGCCCAGCGATTTGCTCATCTTCTTGTTGTCCACGTTGATATAGCCGTTGTGCATCCAGTAATGTGCGTACTCTTTGCCGGTGCAGCATTCGGACTGTGCAATCTCATTTTCGTGATGCGGGAAAATCAAATCCTGACCGCCGCAGTGGATATCAATGGTCTGACCCAGATGTTTGTGGATCATTGCGGTACACTCGATGTGCCATCCCGGACGGCCTTCGCCCCATTTGGACGGCCAGCTTGGTTCGCCTGGTTTTGCAGATTTCCACAAAACGAAATCGAGCGGATCCTCTTTGTGCTCTCCAACGCTGATTCTTGCGCCGCTTTCCAGCTCTTCCAGCGGCTGATGGGACAGCTTTCCGTAGCCTTCAAATTTTCTTGTGCGGAACAGCACATCTCCGTTTGCTTCGTAAGCATATCCTTTTTCTTCCAGTGTCTCTACGATTTCCTTAATCTTGTCTATGGTCTCGGTCGCTCTCGGATGGATGTTGGCTTCGCGGATTCCCAGTCCCTTGGTATCGGTCAGATATTCTTGGATATAACGCTCCGCAACTTCTTTTGCCGGCACGCCCTCCTCGTTTGCTTTCTTGATGATTTTATCGTCAATATCGGTGAAGTTCTGGACAAAGGTCACATCGTAGCCTCTGAACTCCAGGTATCTTCTCAGCGTATCGAATATACAGATCGGGCGGGCGTTTCCAATGTGGATAAAATTATACACCGTTGGACCGCAGGCATACATTTTTACCTTGCCAGGTTCAATCGGTACAAACTCCTCTTTTTCTCTTGTCAATGTGTTAAATATTTTCATAGGAAACTCTCCTTTCATTGTTTGCAGAAAATATATTGCAGATGATTTTCCCCATACGTCTAAACTGGTTTATGAAACCGTACTGCCGCATCCTTGATAATACGATTCCAAAATCTGCGCCAGCAGCTGCGGCGCGTCGGTGTTTACCTCATGTCCCGCACCTTTGACCAGCTTGACTGCCGCCTTTGGCATCGCCGAAGCCAGCTCATAGGCGGTTTTTTTATTCGCAGCGTCCTTTTCTCCGCACAAAATCAGCGTATCGCAGCAAATCTTTTCGAGTTCACCGCTGAAATCCAATTTCATCATCGAGCGCGTCAGTCCGATAACGTCCTGTTTTTTTAGCTTCATCTCCCGAAAGGCTCGGTCTGGCATCAGGCGAAAGATCATATTTTGAAACCGCAGCAGCAGCTTTGGCATCTTATACTGCGGCGCTATCAGCACCAGTGAATTTACCTTTTCGGGGTGTTCTGCGGCATATTGCAAAGCCAGCACCGCACCCAAGGAAAGTCCGCACAGATTGAGCGGTTCTGCAATCGACTCGCAATACCCTTCAAACGCTTGATAAAGGTTATTCCATGTCACTTCGCCGCCATGAAGCAAGTCGATCCAATCTGGACAGAGCACCTCATTCTGTTTGGTAAAATAAGACCGCACCTTGTTCCAGCTGGACGCATCCTGCCCCAAGCCGTGTATCAATATCGTTTTTACCATGCGTTTCCCCTCTTATGCTTATTTTCTTCATCAGGCAAAAATTCAGCTTCGGCAACCGAAAAAGCCGCCCCACCTGCAAAAATGCAGATGAAGGCGGCTTTGTTTTTTCCGCGGTTCCACTTCAATTTATCGCTCTGCCCTTTAACGCAGGGGATACGTCCCTCTATACACGGCTCACGCTTTCCAGAGGGCAGCCTAACAGGTGCATTCAAAAAGCATCTTTCCCTGACCGGCTCTCACCTGCTCCGGTCTCTCTGTCGGTTGAACTTCTTTTTTACTTTTCCTGCATCACTGCATTTAAAATTATTTCGATTGGTTATCAGCGTACCATATTTTGAAGCGAATTGCAAGCGCTTAACAAAAAATGACTGCCTATTTTGCCTGCGCAATCAGCGCGCGGTTTTTCCACAGGTAGTTTGCGCCGGAAATCAGCGTCAGCGCAAGCGACAGTGCCATCAATGCAATGTGGATCATCGCCACAATGCCTCCTGCATCCACCGACAGCGACGGGTAGAGATGCTGTGCAAGCAGTGCATAGCAGATCCAGATCATGGTCGTGGCTGTTTTATATTTGCCCCATTTGTCCGCCGCAATCACCGTTCCCTTGCCTGCGGCAATCAGGCGAAGCGACGTCACCAAGAACTCCCTTGCAAGGATCAAAATAACCACCCATGCCGGAGCCAGTCCCATCGGGATAAAATAAACCATCGCCGCCGTTACCAGAATCTTATCCGCCAGCGGATCCATAAACTTGCCAAAATCGGTGATCAGATTGTATTTTCTCGCAATCTTACCGTCGAGCATATCGGTCAGCGACGCCAGCACAAAAACGACAAACGCCCATAGGATATGGTTTGGCAGCTGTTCCAGCTCGACAAAGACCATAAACACCGGAATCATCAAGATTCGGAGCATGGTCAACTTATTTGGTAAATTCATAACTTACACCCTCTTTACAATGTGTCAGGCTCTGTCTGCCGTCCGATGAGGTCGTAGCCCACCGCGTCCAGAATCTCTACCCAGACAAAATCTCCAGGCTGTACGTCCTCGTACTCGGTGACAAAGCTTGTTTTGGTATCAATGTCCGGCGCGTCCATATAACTTCTGCCAACGTACATCTGCTGTTCGTCGTCGTAGCCTTCCACCAATACCTCCAGCTTTTTGCCGACCAGAGATTTGCCCAGTTCAAACGCAATGTCCATCTGTTCTTCCATCACGATATCCGCACGGTGCATCCTTACCTGCTCATCGATTTGGTCTTCGCGTTCCCCTGCCGGTGTGTCCTCCTCGGTGGAATAAGCAAAGCAGCCCATGCGCTCAAAGCGAACGGTACGCACAAATTCGCACAGCTGTGCAAATTCCTCCTCTGTTTCTCCCGGGAATCCCGCGATGAAGGTCGTTCTCAGCACAACCCCCGGAACCTTGTCGCGGATTCTCTGCATCAGCGCGCACAGCGATTCAAAGCTGCCGTTGCGGTTCATTTCGCGCAGCACCTTTTCGTTGGCGTGCTGAAGCGGCAGGTCAATATATTTTACGATCTTCGGCTCCTTTGCCATCACTTCGAGCAGGCTGTCGGTCACTCTGTCTGGATAGCCATACAAAATGCGGATCCAGTGGAAGCCTTCGATCTTGCACAACTCGGTCAGCAGCTTATCCAACGAATATTCCCCGTAAAGATCCTGTCCGTATTTGGTGGTGTCCTGCGCTACCAGATTCAGTTCCTTTACACCGCTTGCCGCCAAGCCTTTTGCTTCCTCCAGAATATCCTCCATCTTACGGGAGCGAAAGCCGCCGCGAATCAGAGGGATTGCACAGTAGCTGCACTTGTTGTCACAGCCCTCCGCAATCTTTAAATACGCCGAATAGCCTGCGGTGCTGAGTACGCGGTCGCCGTTGAGCGGCAGGTCAGCCTTGTCGCCAAATTCCGCTACGCGCTGACCGTCCAATGCTTTTTGAACTGCCCGCGCGATGTCGGTGTTTTTCCCGATGCCCAGCACAACGTCCGCTTCAGGAATTTCCTTCACCAGTTCTTCCCTGTAACGCTCTGCCAAACAGCCGGTTACCACCAGAACCTTGACCTTACCCTCTTGCTTGAGCTGTGCAAATTCTAAAATTGTTTCAATCGATTCTTTTTTCGCGTCCTCAATAAAGCCGCAGGTGTTGATGATGACAACATCACACTGCTGTGCGTCCGCACAGATTTCATATCCGTTGTTGACCATCAGCGCCAGCAGAATCTCCGCATCGACCTGATTCTTTGAACAGCCCAATGAGACCATTCCTACTTTTACTGCCATAATTGATTCCTTTCCATCCATTTATAAATATTCAAATTGAGTGGTACGAACAAGGTTCCCCCTCATATTCCTCTTTGAGCAGACCATAAAAATACAAATCCGCCCACTTTCCATCGAGATCTCTGGTCTGCTGTCTCTCGATGCCTTCCTGCTTCATGCCCAGCTTTTTCATCAAGCCGACCGACTTGATCGGGTCAATCGCTTCGGCAATCAGCTTGTGCGCATTCATTTTTGAAAAAGCATGGGAAATAACCTTGCTGCAGCACTCATAAGCATACCCCTGACGCCAATAAGCTCTGTGAAAAATCCAGCCGATTTCAAAAACATCCGGCTCATAAAAAGGCTTGAGCAGAATATAACCGATCAGCTTCCCTAATTCCTTGTGTTCGACCGCAAACGCGCCGGATTTTTCTATGCAGAATTCGCGTACAAATTTCCGCGTCTTTTCCACGTCATAAGGCGGCTCGACATTTTTCATGGTGACAGCGTCGCCAAAAATCTCCTGTAAGCCGCAAACATCCTCCATGCAAAAGTCTCTGATGACCGTTCGCTGTGTTTCAAGATACATCGTTGCTTAATCCTCCAACAGTTCCTCCAGCACGCGCCGGATATCCCCGTAATGATACCCTTTTCGCACCAGACCCCGTATTGCACGGTCGTTGCCCTTTTGCTCGCCTAAAACGCTTTTATATTTTTTCAGCAGCAGCGCGCGGATTTCCTCGCTTGGGTCTACTTCTTCCTGTTCTTCCGGCTCGGCTTCTTCCTGCGGCAGAGAACAGAGCACCGCGGCGGTTTGACTGCGAATATCCTCGACGGCATAGCCTAAACGCAGAAGGGCCTTGAATGCCCTTCTGCGTCCTTTTTCTTCTCTGAGCGCACACCCGTACTTTTTTTTCAGAATTGCGTACACCGCCTGTGGTTCATCGGAATATTAAAAATT
>CAMNVW010000026.1 GCA_946563605.1 uncultured Clostridia bacterium
TACTCCAAAATGTCCGACCAGGAACTGAAAGCGATGACGCCCAAATTGAAAGAAAGACTGAGCAAAGGCGAAACACTGGACGACATCCTGCCGGAAGCATTTGCGACCTGCCGTGAAGCTGCATGGCGTGTGCTCGGATTAAAACACTTTCCGGTACAGATCGTCGGCGGTATCGTACTGCATCAGGGACGTATCGCAGAGATGAAAACCGGTGAAGGTAAAACGCTGGTTGCAACCCTGCCGGTTTATCTGAACGCACTGACCGGAAAAGGCGTACACGTTGTTACCGTCAACGATTACCTCGCAAAACGTGACTCGGAAGAGATGGGCAAGGTTTACCGCTGGCTTGGTCTGACGGTGGGTCTGGTTATCCACGACATCGAGCCGGAAGAACGCAAAGAAGCTTATAACGCAGACATTACCTACGGAACCAACAACGAGTTCGGTTTCGACTATCTGCGCGACAATATGCAGATCTATAAAGAAAACCGCGTGCAGCGCGAACACTACTTTGCGGTAGTGGACGAGGTCGACTCCATCTTGATCGATGAAGCAAGAACACCTCTGATCATTTCCGGCCGCGGAGACAAATCTACCGACCTCTACAAGATTGCAGACCGCTTTGCAAGAACCCTGAGAATGTACAAGGTCAAAGAGCTGGACGATAAAGAAGAGCACGACGATGTCATTGACGCCGATTATATCGTTGACGAAAAAGCAAAGACAGCTACCCTGACTAAAGAAGGCGTTAAGAAAGCAGAAGCTTACTTCGGTCTGGAAAACCTGATGGACATGGAAAACTCCACCATCCAGCACCACATTAACCAGGCAATCAAAGCGCACGGTACCATGCACCGCGACATCAACTATGTCGTTAAGGACAACGAGGTCATGATCGTCGACGAGTTTACCGGACGTATCATGAACGGACGCCGTTACAGTGAAGGCCTGCATCAGGCAATCGAGGCAAAGGAAGGCGTAGAGGTAAAACGCGAGTCCAAGACACTGGCGACGATCACCTACCAGAACCTGTTCCGTATGTATGAAAAGCTCTCCGGTATGACCGGTACGGCAATGACCGAGGAACAGGAGTTCCGTGAAATCTACGGCATGTACGTTATCGAAATCCCAACCAACAAACCGGTCATCCTTAAGTATCTGTCGGACGTTGTTTATAAAACCGAAAACGGCAAGTTCAACGCCGTTATGGAGCAGGTAAAGGAATGTCACGAAAAAGGTCAGCCGGTTCTGGTTGGTACCGTTTCGATTGAAACTTCCGAAAGACTCAGCGCACTGCTCAAACGCAACGGCATCAAGCATCAGGTATTGAACGCAAAATACCATGAAAAAGAAGCGGAAATCGTTGCACAGGCAGGTCAGTACGGCGCAGTTACCATCGCGACCAACATGGCAGGCCGTGGTACCGATATTATGCTCGGCGGTAACGCAGAGTTTTTGGCAAAAAACCAGATGCGCAAGGAAGGCTACTATGAAGAGCTGATCGTCGAAGCGACCGGCTTCGGCGATACCGACGATGAGGAGATCATCAATGCGCGCAAACGCTTTACCGAGCTTTCCAAACAGTTTAAAGAACAGCTTCGTCCAGAGGCAGAGAAGGTTTGCGAGGCAGGGGGCTTATTTATCATCGGCACCGAGCGCCACGAATCCAGACGTATTGATAACCAGCTGCGCGGACGTTCTGGACGTCAGGGCGACCCGGGCTGCTCCAGATTCTACCTCTCCTTGGAGGACGATCTGATGAGACTGTTTGGCGGTGACCGTATCACCGGTATGATGGATTCTTTGAAGATCGACGAAAATATGCCGATCGAAAACAAGATCCTGACCAGCACCATCGAGAATGCACAGAGCAAGATCGAGGGCAGAAACTTTGGTATTCGTAAAAACGTCCTGCAGTTTGACGACGTTATGAATAAACAGCGTGAAATCATCTATGGTCAGCGCAACAAGGTTCTGGACGGCGAAGACCTCAAGGAGTCCATCCTCTCCATGATGGATGAAACCGTTGATTCTGCAATGGCGATGTATCTGCCGGAGGGTGTGGAACCGGAACACTGGAATCTGGAAGGTTTCCGCAATTACTTCATTGGCATCATCGCAGGTCCGCTGCTCGAAATTGAGGGCGAGGACGTTAAGAAGATCAACAAGAAGGAATTGAGCGACCAGATCAAAGAAAAGGTTCATGACCTGTATGCAAAGCGTGAACAGGAGCTGGGTGAGACCATTACCAGAGAACTGGAGCGCGTGGTTCTGCTCAAACAGGTTGATACCAAGTGGATGGATCATATCGACGCGATGGACGAACTCAAGAGAGGTATTTCCCTGCGTTCCTATGGTCAGAGAGATCCTGTTGTTGAGTACCGTATCGAAGGCTTCGATATGTTCGACGAGATGATTGCAGGCATCCGCGAAGAAACGGTTAAGATCCTGCTGCTTGCTCCGTTCCGTAAACCAAATACGGCACAGGTGCAGGAGGCGCCAAAGCGTGAACAGGTTGCAAGACCAATTTCCACAAACTCCGACGGAACGGTAGCGCCGACTACCATCAAACGTCAGGGCAAGAAGGTCGGCAGAAATGACCCATGTCCATGCGGAAGCGGCAAAAAGTATAAAAACTGCCACGGAAGATAATTTTACAGAATGATCTTTGGCAGAAGATAAACAATTAAGCGTTACCGGAAGTAGGGGGCGAGAGCGAAAAAGTTTTTCTGAAAAGAAAGGCGTGCCTTGTTGTCTGCTTCCGGTTATTTTTATTAGGTGAAAAAGGAGATACAACTCATTCAATGAGAATAGAACAGCGGAGGTGTCAAGATGAATATTACCGATGACCGTATCAAATTTTTGCGATTGCTGTCAGAAAAATACCCTACTTCCCAACAGGTATGTACGGAGATCATCAATTTGCAGGCAATTCTGAATCTGCCAAAAGGTACAGAGCATTTTATGAGTGACCTGCATGGAGAATATGAGGCGTTTAAACATATCCTGAACAATTCTGCCGGCGTTATCCGAGAAAAGGTGGACTTGATTTTTGAACATATCCTCACCCCGAAGGAACGTTCAAATCTCTGCACACTGATTTATTATCCAGAAGAAAAATTGGAAAAGGTGCGCGAAGAAGGACGCAACACAGAGGAATGGTATCGCTTTACCCTGCAAAGACTGATTGATCTGGCAAAGATGCTTTCCTCAAAATACACCCGTTCCAAGGTGAGAAAAGCGATGCCGCCGGAATACAGCTATATTCTGGATGAGCTGCTGCACGCACAGCCGGACGAGGACAACAATCAGCTGATGTATCACAACAAGATTATTGATACCTTGCTGAGCCTGCGTGCTGGTGACGGTTTCATTATTGCGCTGTCGAGTTTGATCAAACGCCTTGCGGTGGATCATCTGCATATTGTCGGCGATATCTTTGACCGCGGCGAGCGTCCTGACACGATTTTGAATATGCTGATGAACCATCATTCGCTGGATATTGAGTGGGGCAACCACGATATTTTGTGGATGGGCGCTGCCTGCGGCAACCAGGCGTGTATTGCCGCAGTGGTGCGAAACTGTTTGTCCTACAACAATATGTCGGTGCTGGAACAGGGCTACGGCATCAGCCTGCGTCCGCTGGTGCTGTTTGCGGAAAAGACCTATTCGGAGAAGGATCCTACGAAAGCTGCCAAGAAGGCAATTTCGATTATTCTCTTTAAGCTGGAAGGACAGATCATCCGACGCAATCCAGATTATCACATGGAGGACAGACTTCTGCTCGACAAGGTGGACTTTGATACCTCCACCATCGAAATCGACGGCAAGGTTTATCCGCTGACAGAACAGAACTGGCCGACCATCAACCGTATGGATCCGTATGCGCTTGACCCGACCGAACGCAGCATCATGGATGAGCTTGAACAGCTGTTCCGCGAGAGTGAACAGCTGCAAAAACATATTGCGTTTTTGTATCGCTGCGGCAGTCTCTACAAGAGCTTTAACGGCAATCTGCTTTTCCATGGATGTGTTCCGCTGGATGCGGACGGCAATCTGAAAGCGCTGCACTTTGACGGACGTATTTATCAGGGCAAGAGTTATATGGATTATGCGGATGCGATGGCACGCCGCGCATTCTTCGGCAATACACGTTCGCAGAAAAGCATTGATTTTATGTGGTACTTGTGGTGCAGCTACAATTCTCCGTTGTCCGGCAGGGTGGTCAAGACCTTTGAACGAACACTGATCGAGGATAAATCCACATGGAAGGAACCGCAGAATCCATACTATGATTATCAGTCCTCCGAGTCGGTCTGCCGGATGCTGCTGCGTGAGTTCGGGCTTTATTCTGAAAACTCCCGTATCATTAACGGACATACACCGATTCATGTAAAGCAGGGTGAAAATCCGCTGAAGGCGAATGGACGCCTGATTGTTATTGACGGAGGCTTCTGCAAGGCATACCAGAAAACCACCGGTATTGCAGGCTATACGCTCATCTACAATTCTCATGGTATGAGGCTGAAATCCCACCAACCGTTCTCAGGCATGGAAGCAGCGCTGGAGGACAATCAGGATATTGATTCGGAATCCCAGCAGGTGGCAACCTTCAGCCACAGAATGATGGTAGCGGATACCGACCCAGGCTTGAAGCTGAAAGAGCAGATTGCAGACCTTGAGGATCTGCTTGCCGCATATCGCGAGGGCTTGCTGCCAACGAATGCTTAGCGTGAAACAAGGGGGATTGTGACCAGCAAGAATAGGAACACTAAAACCCCTGACCATGAAAGAGCGCCTGAAAGTAAATTTTGACAGAAATGAATGTTCATAAAAAAGCAGCAGCAAATCTGTATCAGATTTGCTGCTGCTTTTTGCTGAAAAGAAATGTAGCAAGCCATAACGATTGACAGCGGCAGAGCCTCACAGGAAATGAATCGGGGCAGAGCATACAGTTCTCCCGTTCCGCAATGCTTTGCGCTAATGATGTTCCAAAAACAGGCAACGAGGGTCTGTTGTGGATTTATTATAAAATAAAAAGGATATAAAACAGATTTTTGTACAGAAGTCGTTTTTTATAGAAATTCCGAATTGGTCAAACTAAAAAGATTCAAAATATCTATTTTACATCAAACGGCGATTGTTTTATATTGAAGAGGGTCTGTGAAAAGACCTGAAACATGATGAGGAGGAAATCAATATGATGAATGTAAAAATCGGAGCAAAGGAAGTCAGTCTGAGAAAAGTACAAAAGGATGCAGAAAATTCTTACAGAGGCGGTTTCTTCTGCTGTGAAGCGGTTATGGATGCCATCAGAAATAATTTTGAGATAGACGTACCAAAGGAAGTCATCGGTATGGCGTCCGCAATGTCTATCGGTGCAGGTCGTTCTGGCTGTATGTGCGGCGCACTCAACGGCGGTATCCTTGCCCTCGGCATGATCTTTGGCAGAACCGAGCCGTTAGGTCCAAAAGACCCGGATGTAAATAAATGTATGTCCTATTCCAACGAGCTGCACGCATGGTTTAAAGAAAACAATGGAAAAAATTCCGTTTGCTGCCGCGTCCTGACAAGAGAATTTGATATGGGCAAAGGCGAGCACAAGGAGCAGTGCATCTATTATACCGGTTTGTGTGCATGGAAAGTGGCACAGATCGTTTGCCGCGAACTCGGCATCAAGAATACCGATACAGAAACAGAACCGGCTGCACGCAGCTAGGAAAGGGAAGAACCATGAAAGACATCATTAAACGCGTTCCAATCCCATTGTGCGGCGTGATGCTTGGTCTGGCGGCGCTGGGCAATCTGCTGCAAAGCTATTCGGAAGGCGTTCGGTATCTCTGCGGAATTGCCGCAGCATTTTTGCTGGTATTGATCTTGCTGAAGCTGATTTTCTTCTTTGGCGCGGTCAAGGAGGATATGAAAAATCCAATCATGGCAAGCGTGTCGGGAACCTTTTCCATGGCGCTGATGCTGCTGAGCACCTATGTGAAGCCGTTTATCGGCGCTGCCGCTTATGGTATCTGGCTGTTTGCGATTGCGCTGCATCTGCTGCTGATTGTTTATTTTACGGTTCAGTTTATCTTCAAATTGCAGATGCCGAAGGTGTTCGCAAGCTATTTCATTGTGTATGTCGGCATTGCAGTCGCGGCAATCACAGCGCCGGCTTACGAGAAAACAAACATCGGAAGCGCAGCTTTCTGGTTTGGATTTGTGAGCCTGATTGCACTGCTGGTTTTAGTCACTGTGCGCTATGGGAAGTATAAGGAAATCCCAGATCCAGCAAAACCGCTCATCTGCATTTACGCCGCCCCGACAAGCCTTTGTATCGCAGGATATGTGCAGTCGGTCGCAGTAAAATCCTATGGATTTTTGATGGTGATGTTCGCAGTGGCTTGTGTGCTGTATGTGTTTGCACTGGTGAAGGCGGTTCAATATCTGAAGCTGCCGTTTTATCCAAGCTATGCGTCGTTTACATTCCCATTCGTCATCAGCGCCATTGCTTCCAAGCAAACGATGGCTTGCCTTGCAAAGATGGAACGTCCGCTTCCGCTGCTGCAATATGTTGTGACGCTTGAAACCATCATCGCAGTGGTTTTGGTGCTGTATACGTTGATTCGATTTTTGCAGTTTATCTTTGCCCCCAAAAAAGCATAGACGAAAACAAAAAAAGGAGCCGGACGGCTCCTTTTTTTTATTTGCTTTTATAACTCATAAACCATTTTGTCCTCGGTCCAGCCGGTCAGCACTTCGGCAAGATTAGCAGCGTACTGCTTTGCCTTCGGCAGGCTGTGGTCAAGGTAGTTTCCGCACTCAATGCGGGTAGATCCAGGGATTTCTCCTTCAAAATTTTTGATAAATTCGCAGGTTTCCTGCACCAGCTCAATGGCGCACTGTTTGGAGACAGCGTCGCGCGTGATAAAATAAAATCCGGTGCGGCAGCCCATAGGACCGACATAGATGATATTGGCAGAATCCGCGGTGTTGCGGACATAGGTGGCGAACAGGTGCTCAAAGGTGTGGATGCCGTCATTTTCCAGATAGACCCCTGCGTTGGGAACGACCATGCGCACATCGTAGGTAACAGCGTCGCCATCGACACGGGAAAGATACATTCCGGGTTTGAGCTTATCGTGGTTCACACAAAAGCTTTCGATTCGTTTCATATGAAATCTTCCTTTCGTCAGCAGAACATTTATTTTTGACAATGCGAGAGCATTTCCAGAACGATGTCCGAGGAGTGTTTTGCGGCAACTTCCTCAAAGTTGGTAGCGGAATCAGCGGCATTTTCGTCGGCGTTGTCGCTCATGGTGCGGATGACAACAAACGGAACGTCGTTGACGGTGCAGGTGTGACCGATAGCGGTGCCTTCCATCTCAACGCACATCGGATGATGCTCCTCAACAATGCGGTTTTTCACCTCGGAGGATTCAATGAACTGGTCGCCGGTGGCAATTTTGCCTACGAAACAACAGGAAGAGCCGTGGTCGATCTCCTGAAAGGCTTCTACTGCGGCTTCCACCAGCAGGCTGTTTGCGTGAACCGAGTCGATATACGGCGGATAATCGCGCAGGAATCTCATGTCGTAATCGTGGTAGCACAGCTCGCGGGAGATCACAACATCCAAAACCTTCAGGTCGTGATGGACTGCGCCGGCGATACCGGTGTTGATTATGCGCTCTACACCGAAACGGTCGATCATCATCTGGGTGGTGATGGCGGCGTTGACCTTGCCGATGCCGCAGGTGCAGACAACAGCCTCCTGACCGCAGAGGATACCCTCCCAAAAGATTTGTCTGCCGATTTTGATTTCGCAGATGTTCTCCATCTGCTGTTTTAATAATTCTACTTCAGACGGCATTGCGCCGATAATGCCCCATTTCATGTGGTATCTTCCTTTCATAACAGATGTTTTTTCAGATATTATAGCATACCGGCGCAAAAATTCAATCACGCAGCGGACAAAGCAAGGCAAAAAAAGGAGGATTTGCACAAGCAGGGAAGAAATTGGAGCCTCAAAAGAAAAAATGTGCAAAGAGTTCGCAAAAGTTTTTTATATTTATTTTACTTATCAGGAAATCTCTGTTATAATAAACATATCCAGCGAAGGCAAGCAATTTTCCAGTGTCTTAAAACGTCTTTGCGAAAAGACTTTATGTAAAAAAGAGATCGAGTGTGAAAGACGATATTGCAATGTTGTTTTTCACATGGCTGTTTGTGTCGGAGCGTCACAAACAAGTCCCAACGGCGGTGCGGATTTTGAGGTTTGTACCTTGCCGTAAAAAAACGCTCTGGAATGGAGATTATTATGGAAAGACTGGTAGGTACTGTATCCAGGGGCGTGCGCGCTCCAATCATCCGCGAGGGTGACGATCTTGCACAGATCGTGGTAGATTCTGTTGTAGCGGCAGGCAAAAGCGAAGGCTTTGCGTTTCAGGATAAGGACGTAGTTGCGGTGACAGAGGCAGTGGTTGCCCGCGCACAGGGCAACTATGCGCACATCGATGATATTGCGGCAGATGTAAAGGCAAAGCTCGGCGGGGAAACCATCGGCGTTATCTTCCCAATTTTGAGCAGAAACCGTTTCTCGGTCTGCCTCAAGGGAATTGCAAGAGGTGCGAAGAAAGTTGTTTTGATGCTCAGCTTTCCGGCGGACGAAGTGGGAAACCACCTCATCGACGAGGAATTGCTGGACGAAAAGGGCGTCAATCCATGGAGCGACGTGCTGACCGAAGAAAAATATCGTGAACTGTTTGGACGAGTTCTGCACCCGTTCACCGGCGTCGATTATATCGAATTTTACTCTGAGCTTATCCGTGAAAACGGTGCAGAGGTAGAAATCGTTCTTTCCAACAATCCAAAGACCATCCTCAACTACACCGACAAGGTTCTCTGCTGTGATATTCATACCCGCAACAGAACAAAGCGCATCCTGAAAAATGCAGGCGCTTCCATCGTGCTCGGTCTGGATGATATCCTGACCGAATCGGTAAACGGCAGCGGCTTTAATCCAAACTACGGTCTGCTGGGTTCCAACAAAGCAACCGAAGAAACTGTCAAGCTGTTCCCGAAGGACTGCGACCAGTTTGTAGCAAAGGTAGCGGCAATGTTCAAAGAACAGACCGGCAAGAACATCGAGGTTATGGTGTACGGCGATGGTGCGTTCAAAGATCCTGTCGGCAAGATCTGGGAGCTTGCGGATCCGGTCGTTTCTCCGGCATATACCCCAGGTTTGGAGGGAACACCGAACGAAGTGAAGCTTAAATACTTGGCGGACAATAACTTTGCTGACCTCAAGGGCGACGAACTCAAGGATGCAATTTCTGATTACATTCGTAATAAAGATGCAGACCTGAAAGGTCAGATGGTTTCGCAGGGTACAACCCCAAGAAGACTGACCGATTTGATTGGTTCGCTTGCTGACCTGACCTCCGGCTCCGGCGACAAGGGTACACCGATCATTTTGATTCAGGGTTATTTTGATAACTATACAAAATAATAGAACGGTAAAGCAATCGGTAAAAAGGCTGAGGGAAATTTTCCTTCAGCCTTTTTTCTGTCGAACAATATCAGAAAGCATCAGAGAAAGGAAAAAGTGATGGACGGTTCTGGGCGACTTGTAGGGAAAAGGGGAAATTTATCAGACGGAATCAGACTGCTTTTGGGGGAAGGCTGCCCTGAAAACGGCTTATTTGCGTAAAAAAGTGGGTTGAAGCGCAAGAAAAATTGTAGTATACTATAAAAAACTTTGCACAATGTCCATCAATCTCTCAAGCAAAACAAAAAAGAGAAAGGGAGTTTTATTGTGAATCAAAAATTATTGTCATTTTTGATGGCGGTGATTATGGTACTTAGTGTTTCGATGACCGCCTTTGCGGATGGTGAACAAACCACCCGTGATGTTAATTCCGAGAATACACAGCTTTCCAGAAAAGTGATAGCCAAAGCCTCCAAGACCGACACCGAGACATCCGATGAAACAGCCGAAGAGGATTCTGCCGAGAAAGCGCCGAAAGCGAGCAACAAGGCTTCGGTTTATACCGAAACCATCAAACGCATCTATGGCAGTTTCGACTATCCGAAAAATGCCTCTGCCCAAAGGGTGGATCGGATGGCATATGATATTGTCTTAGGCGAGCAGGACAGCGAGGATGCAATCTATCTGCGTGTACGCGCGTTTGACCACAGCACAGTACTTGACGAGGAGATTGTGGATGAAAACGGCTTGCTGTACGGGATGTACACCGGCTTTTTGTCGATTGTGTCGCTGGGAAAATCTACTGCGGAAATTTCCAGGGGCATCAACAGCCAAAACATCCGCCGCGAGGTGGTGTCGATGTTCAACAAGGTTCTGCTGGATACACAGATTGGCAAAGCAGTAAGCTATTCCAACAATGATGAGATGAAAGCAATTCAGATGACCTATTCCGACGGAGAGCTGGCGGAAAACTGCGTGATTCTTCACGGCAAGGACTACGACTATGTGCTGTTTGGTACGGCACTTGACAAAAACGCAAACGCTTTAAATAAATTGACCGATGTGGTTGCAGCCAGCCTTGTCGAAAAAACAAAAGGATAAATTGGGAAGAGGGGATATTTCCAGAGCAATTTTTTTAGTTACTCTGGAATTGTTATAAGGAAAGGGGAAATAGGAAGATGAAAACGTTGGAAACAGACAGGTTAATTCTGCGCGCATTTACGATGGAGGATCTCAACGATTTTTATGAATACTGCAAAGACCCAGATACCGGCATCCACGCAGGGTGGAAGCCGCATGAGAGCATCGACGAAAGCAGGATGATTCTTGAAAGCTTTATCAAAGAAGATGAATGTTGGGCGATCTGCGATAAAAAGAGCGGCAAGGTTATCGGCAGTCTGGGGCTGCACGAAGACAAAAAACGGGGGCGTTCGATGGACGAATGCCGCATGATGGGATATGTTTTGTCTAAAATCTATTGGGGCAATGGCTTTATGACCGAAGCGGTCAAAGAGGTTATCCGTTATGCCTTTGAGGAGATGGGACTTCAGCTGCTGGCTATCAACCATTTCAGCTATAATCAGCGCAGCAACAGAGTCATCGAAAAAGCAGGCTTTACCTATGAGGGAACGCTGCGCCAGTGCTTTGTCCGTTACGATGGCGCGTTGTTGGACGATGCGTGCTATTCGATGACAAGGGAAGAATACCTGCAAAACAAGCGGTAAACAGAAGAGAATAGGAAAATGAAAACATTGAAAAGAAAGAGGACGGTATAGGACAGCTGCGCGGTTTGCTGTAAAATAAGCATCCCAAAAGGGAAACAAAAAAGAGCGATTGTATCAAAATACAATCGCTCTTTTTGATGTGGTTTTAATTTAGAAAAGACAGTATCGCTTGGTGGATGGCTTTCTCGTTTTGCGGCTCCTGAAGCTGAAGTCTGCCGCAGCACAGTTCCTTGCTGCCGCCGCCTTTTCCATTTAAGGTTTTGACCAGGTGCTGGTTCAGCGCGCGCAGGTCGGTGTGTGCGTATTTGGAACAGCACAGCGCGTTGGAGTTAACGCCGTTTTGCTCGCTGAACAGCGCGCCGATGATGTTTTCGTATTGGCTGA
>CAMNVW010000027.1 GCA_946563605.1 uncultured Clostridia bacterium
TCAATCCCTCCGTCTCGGCTCACGCCGAGCCACCTCCCTTTACACAAGGGAGGCTAAGGGAGCGTTTCATTTTGCGGTGCGGCAGCGGAAAAGATAAAAAATTTTGACAAGCAAAAAGAGCATCGCTGAAGCGATGCTCTTTTTATAATGGCGGAGGTGTGTGGGAATTGAACCCACCTATGCAGCTACTAACTGCAATTACTGGTTTTGAAGACCAGAGGGCACACCAGCACCCATCCACCTCCAAATGCTAGAGTAGTATAACATAAAATGATGAAATTAACAAGCGTTTTCACCGGCATTTCTGGATAAATAGCAAAACACACAAAAACCCTGTAAATATTTCATAAATACTAGGGGAAAAAGGAAAGACAAGACCGCGATTGTCCTCAAAAATGAGGGGACGGTCTTGTCTTTCAAAGGGATTTTAATTGAAAACAATATTGAACTGCGTTCAATCGCACTGACGTGCGTCAGCATCGAAACTGCTTTGTGCCCTATCCTTTTTTATTTTTATAGTATCTGTTGGGATATTGTCGCAAACCTAACCAAAGGCGCTGCCTTTGGAATCCGCCACCTTTTGAAAAAAGGTGGGCAAATCTAAAAGATATGCCCGACGAAAACTTTTATTTTTCGTTTTAAAAAGCTTATTTTAAAACGCGGGCGTCTCCGACTTTTTTGGTAATATTGCGTCTGTCCCAGTACTCCAAAACAGCAACGGCAAATTTACGGGAAGTACCCATCAAATCGCGCATTTCGGCAAGGGTGATCTGACCGTTTTGAGCGATATGTTCCTTGGCGAGCTCCAACGCTTTGTTGTAGTAATCAACGTGGAATAAAATCTTATCCTCCACACGAACGAGCTTTCCGGAATTTACCAGGGATTCGATTACCTGTTTAAAGTTTTTCACCTTTGGAAAACGTACAGCGATTTGGTCAGGGGATTCAGGGGCGAATCCACCCTGCAAAAAGGCATTTGCAATCTCATCCTGATTGTTGTCGGTTTCTGGCTCAAAGTCGTACAGCGCGACACAGCCGTTGACAAGCTTCAAGAATTTGCGGTTGACAAGCGAGTCGGTGATTTTATCAACAACAGCCATATCCTCATATTTGAGGAATTTGCTGCGGAATTCGTCGCGCTTCATGCCGTCGCGCAGAGGATTTTCCTTGTGGTATGCCGTGAGCATCTTGACAGCGGCATCCTTCAGGTGAGTGAGGTAATCATTGTGGATGACGATGTTGTCATTGACGCGGAAAGCGGTTTTATCTTTCACAAGTTTTTGAATCTGCTGGTCAAACTCTTCCTTTGGAATGGCGGTCTGTACCTGCAAAAAGTCAAGCGTTTCAAAACGGGAGGAATAATCGCGCAGAGCAACGCTGATTTTTTCTTTGTCTGAGCCGTTTTCCTTGATATGCAGCGATTCCAGCACAGCAGGGTCGTTGCGTTTGTGCTTAAACGGATTGGAGTCTAAGATCACGCCGCCGCCGATGGTCTCCAAAGGAGAATAAAAGCGCAGGACAAAGCGGTCGCCAGTTTTAACAGCGATTTCTTCCTCCAAGCGAAGCTGTGCATAGCAGCTTTCACCGGCAGAAATGCTGTCGCGATCCAGCAGCACTACCTTGCACAGAACATCCCTTGCGCCGTGATACAGATGCAGGCGCGTTGCGTTGAGAATCTCTCGCTCACAGTCTTTGAGGATGTTGAGTTTGATGTCGATCATCATGGTGGTGTGCATGGATTTTGGTTTTGCAACCACATCGCCCTTGTTGAGGTCGCTCTTTTTCAGCCCCGCCAGGTTGACGGCAACACGCTGTCCGGCATAGGCTTCCTCGACATCGTGGGAATGTACCTGAAGGTTGCGGATACGGCTTTCAATGCGGGAAGGGTAGATGGTGACAGCATCGCCGACCTTCATCTTTCCTTCGATCAGGGTGCCAGTGATGACGGTGCCGAAGCCCTCGACCGAGAAGATACGGTCAACAGGGATGCGGAACGGGATGTCCATGTTTTTGATTTGGGTGTTTTTATCAATGAGGGCAAAGATTGCCTGACGCAGTTCGTCGATGCCTTCGCCGGTGTAGGAGGAAACGGCGATGATCTGTGCGTTTTCAAGGAAAGTGCCTTTGACCTCATTGCGTACATCGTCGCAGACAACCTCCAGCCAGTCCTCGTCCACCATGTCCTTTTTGGTGATGACGATGATGCCCTCGGAGATGTTCAGCAGATTCAAAATGCCCAGATGTTCTTTTGTCTGCGGCATAAAGCCTTCATCCGCCGCAACGACCAAAAGTGCAAGGTCGATGCCGCCGGCGCCGGCAAGCATATTTTTGACAAATTTCTCATGTCCAGGCACATCGATGATGCCGGCTTTTTCACCGTCAGGCAGGTCAAGATAGGCAAAGCCCAGCTCGATGGTAATGCCGCGCTTTTTTTCTTCTTTGATGCGGTCGGTTTCAATGCCGGTCAATGCTTTGATCAGGGCAGTTTTGCCGTGGTCAACGTGTCCGGCGGTTCCAATGATAATGTTTTTCATAGTCATTCCTTCTTAACTGGTAAATGAAACAGAAAGTTTTTGGTCGAGCTTTTTTAACCGGTTTCGTTCGTTAGAGCGAAAATAAAAGTTTTACTCAATTTTTTTCAAAAAATTGTCCAGTCCAGAGTGAAACTCTGGTCGCACTTCGCAAAGTGCGAAATACCTTTATCGTCAGGCGCATTTTTGAAAGTTTGAAAACTTTTTGCAAGAGAAAAAGTTTTCAAAAACAAACCATCCTCAAAAATTATCCAGTGGATGATTTTTGACAGCTTGGAACAGGACACCATTCGTGGCAAGCTGAGTCTGCACTCTGTTTTACGTTGGAAGTCGCATTTTTGCTTTTGCGGTACAAACGGTTTTGTTTGGTTTCTGTATTCTTTGGTTTCGCTCGTTCAAGAAAAAGAACAGCAGTCCCCTATTTCTGGCAGCAGGCTTTGATGCTCTGTGCAACGCTTTCAAAGTGGTGCTCGTCGATGGTGCGGACATCCAGCAGCAGACGGTCCTTGGAGATACGTGCAATAATCGGCAGCGGAGAAGCGGAGCGCAGGCGTTTTTCCAAAACGTCCAGAGAAACGAAAGCAGGATTGACTGCAACAACTGCGCTGCGAATCATTTGGGTTGGTACGGAACCACCGCCGACCTGTCCGAAATCTTCGGTCAGATAAGCGCTGTAACTGCCGTCGCAGACAGCATTCAGGCACTCGAGCAGGCGTTCGCCTTTTGGAACCAGTGTGTCCATCGTTGCGGTAATCATGCGCAGGGTCGGGTTGTTTTTGAATACCTCCTCAGGGTCAAGGTATTCGCGCAAGGTCGCTTCCAGTGCGGCGAGGGTGAGCTTGTCGATACGAAAAGCGCGTGTGAGCGGATTTTTCTTCATCGCTTCGATGTATTCGCGCTTGCCGATGATGATGCCTGCCTGCGGTCCGCCCATCAGTTTGTCGCCGGAGAAGCTGATGACGTCCGCACCGGATTTCATAGCGTCCAAAACATTTGGCTCGTCCGCAATGCCGTATTCCTCCAGACGGATCATCGCACCAGAACCGAGATCATAAATGACTGGAATGTTGTGCTCGTGTCCGAGATGTACCATCTCGTCCAAGGAAACCTCCTCACAAAAACCCATGATTTTAAAGTTGCTGGTGTGAACCTTTAAAAATGCACCGGTGTTTTCGGTGATGGCATTTTCATAGTCGCGCAGGTGGGTTTTGTTGGTGGTACCTACCTCCACCAAGGTGCCGCCGCTCTGTTCCATAATTTCCGGTACACGGAATGCGCCGCCGATTTCCACCAGCTCTCCACGGGAGGTGACAACCTCTTTGCCCTTTGCCATGGTGCTCAATACCAGCATGACAGCGGCAGCATTGTTGTTGACAACCATAGCGTCCTCAGCACCGGTCAGTTTGGTGATGATGCTTTCCACATGGGAATAACGGCTGCCGCGGCTGCCTTTACTGAGATTGTATTCGAGGGTGTTGTAATCCTGCGCAACGCTCTGAATCGCCTGGACAGCAGCGGTGCTGAGCTTTGCGCGTCCCAGATTGGTGTGCAGGACGATACCGGTCGCGTTGATGACCGGACGAAGGTTCATGGTCGTTTTCTGTTTGACAGTGAGGGTGACCTGTTCGCAGATATCCTGCGGTTCAACAGATGGTTCTTCTCCTGCAAGGATCTGCTGCCGCAGCGATTCAATCACTTCGCGGACAGATTCGGTTAGGACAGCGTGCTGACAGGAAAGCGATACAAGCTGCGGATTGCGCAAAAGTTCATCTACTTTTGGAAGCTTTCTTAAAAGCTGAGAATTAACGCTCATGCGATCATCATACCTTTCATAGGACAAAATTTATTTTTGTGTGGACGGGAAAATCCGTCTTTTTTGTACACAATGGTTGATTTTTGGAAGTGGTTTGTCCTCATTGTACCAAAAAAAAAGGTGCCGTGCAATCACTGCGGGAAGATAAATGAAAGTTTTGGCTGTGAGCGCGCACAGAGATTGAGTAATATTACAAAACATGGTATAATAAGTTCAAACCCAAAAGTCAAACACAAAGACAACTTTACAGAAAAAGGAATGATAGATATGTTAAACCGCCTGATGACGTCGAGAAGGGTGAGGGGATTTTTGCTGACCCTCTCAATCTTGTCGGCAATCGTGGCAGCGCTTTCAGTGTTTATCCCTCTCAACCAGAGAAAATCTGCGATAAACGCGCTGGGCAGACAATCATTGTCGGAAACAACCTCGATTGCGCTGTCGATTGAATATTATAATGGACCGCGCATCCAGTCGCTGATTGATTATCCGAGTACAACGGCTTTTTACCGGAGCTTATGCGGATTCCTTGCGCGGGCAAAGGACACGCTTTCTTATGACAGAGCGTATATCCTGTATCAGGATGAGGAGGACAACATTGTCTATCTGGCTGATGCAAACTACGGAGCAAATCGCACAGCCTCAGAGGATTACCGCAAAATCGGCGACAGCTACGATGAAGAACGCTATACCAGAAAATGCTACACCATTTTAAATGAGCAGTTTACGGGCAGAAGAAAAGAAGCATTTGTACCGGAAATTCTCGATAACAGCTATATCACCTCCTACCTGCCGATTAAAAATGCAAAGGGAGAGGTTATCGCCATCTTGGGTGTGGACGCACGTTTGAAGTATTCCGATTTTACAAGGTACGGACCGATCAATTTTGAACAGACGGCAACTGTCAGCGGAGTGATTTTCCTGCTGAGTCTGGTGCTGTTTGTGCTGTGCATGGACAAAGGAATCAGTGAGGAAGAAAAGGAAAACAGATGGAGAAAGCGCAGAGGCTTACCGCCGAAACCGCTGAAAAAAGATAAGATCGTCGTGGATACGTTGGATGACATCGACCCCAATGACTATCTGTAATGGGGTTTAGGAAAGGTGGAAGAAAAATGAATGAGCGTTCAGACAAAATCATAGAAGAAACTGTGACGAAAATTGTGGAGTTGGTTTCGCCAAGCAAGGTCATTGAATACAACACCAAGTATGATATGGAGGGGAACGTTTCATCATTTAAACTGTGCATTGTCGGAAAGATTACCGATAAACGCAAACTGCTGACCCGTATTTTTGACGAGGTGGACAGCGACATCCCTTACGATGTGTTGCTGTACACAGACGAACAGTTTGAAGTGTTGAAGGATAACGTCGATGCTTTTGCTGCTCATGTCAACCAGAAAGGCAGGGTGTGGTATGGGAAGTAGATCCAGAATGCACAACGCGAATGACAGCCGCCGCTATTATGATTGGCTGGAACGCTCCAGTCAGGATCTGATCGCCGCGAAGATCCTTTCGGAGGATGACCGCTGTTACCGGCTTTCCGCCTTTCATTGTCAGCAGGCGATTGAAAAGGCGCTGAAGGCGTACATTCTGCTCAAGTCGGATGTGTTGGTGGATGGACACAACCTGACATGGCTTTGCCGTCAGGCAAAAAAATATGACAAGGGTTTTCATCAATGGTTCGATGAAAGTGCCGACCTCAACCAGTGCTATGTAGAAACGCGGTATCCTGCCGATATTGAGCAGGAATATACCTATAAAATGGTGCGCAACTTCTACCGTATGGCAAAGGAAATGTACCAGTACATCTTTGCGGAGATCGACAAGGAGTTTGACCGCAGGGAAAAAGCGGAAGAGGATGCGGTATTCTACGCAAAATATGGAGATTAAGAAAAGGTTCGCTGTTTTTACAGCGAACCTTTTCTTTTTGCAGTGCAAAAAATGCACAGCAGAAAATGCAGTGCAAAAAATGCACAGCAGAAAATACAGTGCAAAAAATGCACAGCAGAAAATGCAGTGCAAAAAATGCACAGCAGAAAATGCAGTGCAAAAGATGGAGTGCAAAAACTGCACGCCATCACCTTGATTTTCTAAGGTGATTGTGCTATAATAAAAGCAAAAAACTGTTCCAAACAGAACAGTTTTCTGCAAAATTGAAAGCGGAAAGGACGTATGGCATGGGTGCAGAAAAACAGATGGAACAACTGGCAGAACACTGCGTGCTGTTCGCGGACATTCCGCAGGAAAAAGCAGCTGAATTGCTGAAAACAAACGCACAGGAACACAGCTTTGCGAAGGGAGAAGAAATTTACTCCCCCAAACACTACCAGAAATCGCTGGGAATCATCGCCAAGGGTAAAGCAGTGGTGGAGAAGGAAAACGGTGTGCTTTTAAATCAACTGTCGGTGGGGGAATGTTTTGGTGCTGCGGCGCTGTTTGTTCCGCAGGAGCAGTATATCACCATCGTGCGTGCCAAAACAGCCTGTCAGGTTTTATTCCTTTCGATGGAATCCATGCAGCAGATGATGATGGAAAATCCGCAGATCGCATTCAATTATATCCGCTTTTTGTCGGGCAGAATCCAGTTTTTGAACCGCAAAATTGACAGCTTTACCGCATCGAGCGCACAGGAAACACTGCTTTCCTATCTGCGACAGCAACCGCAGGGTATCAGCGACGGCGTACCGATGGCAAAGCTTGCGGAACTGCTCAATATCGGCAGAACATCGCTGTATCGGGCAGTGGAGGATTTACAAAGCCAAGGGAAAATAAAAAGAGAAGGCAAACGAATCGAACTGACAGACGGGAGCACTTCTGAGGAATAATTTCCTAAAACAAGATTATTTCCCGGGGAATATCCAAAAGCAACGATAAAAAGATAATTTCCTAGGAAATATTTCCTGAGAAATATTCTGAAACAGTTTATCTTTCAGAACGGGCTTTTCCGCGTTCTGATAAAAAATAACAGAGAATAGAGGATTTGAAGATGAAGAAGAAAATCAGCAGATTTCTGGCAGTGCTGATGGCATTGTCGATGACAGTTTCCATGACAGCCTGCAAAACAAACAAAGAGGATACCACCGTGCAGGAACCGGAAAAGGTGGAGCAGGAATCGGAGGAAAGCTCTCTTGACACACTGCCGACCGAGAAGGTCAGCGTCAATATTGCGGCGCTCAAAGGTCCAACCGCGCTTGGAATGGTCAACTTGCTCGAAAAAAATGAAAATGGTGAAGTAGCCAATGAATATCATGTAACCTTGGCAGGCGCACCGGATGAAGTTGTCGGCAAGGTGGTTTCCGGTGAGCTGGACATCGCGGCAGTTCCGACAAACCTTGCGTCTACCCTGTATAATAAGACTGAAGGCGGCGTCAAATTGGCGGCGCTCAACACAATGGGTGTTTTGTATATTCTGGAAACCGGCGACAGTATTCAGTCGGTGGCAGATTTAGCCGGAAAAACCATTTATGCAACCGGTCAAGGCTCGACGCCGGAATTTGCATTGAATCTGGTTCTGGAGAAAAACGGATTGACGCCAAACGAAGATGTCAACATTGTTTATAAGGAGGAGCACGCGGAAATTGCGCCGCTGCTGGCTTCCGGCGAAGCAGAAATAGCCTTGCTGCCGCAGCCGTTTGTGACATCGGTTTTGATGCAGAACGAAAATGTCCGTGTTGCGCTTGACCTGACCGAAGAATGGGAGAAAGCAGTGGATGGAGAAAGCGGTCTGACGATGGGATGCGTTGTTGTGCGCAGTGAATTTGCAGAAAACAACAAAGAAGCATTGGACAATTTCCTGAGTGAGTATAAGCAATCGGTCGAAGAGGTCAACAGCGCAGAAGGCTTGGAGCACGCGGCACAGCTTGCAGAACACTACGACATTATGAAAGCGGCTGTTGCACAGAAGGCAATTCCAGAGTGCAACATTGTATTTGAAGAGGGAGAAGAAATGCAGAAAATCGCAAGCGGATTTTTGCAGGTTCTCTTTGAAGCAAATCCAAAATCGGTGGGAGGAAAACTTCCAGATGAAGACTTTTACTACAAGAGGTAATTCCACAAAAAAGAAATCTACAACACACAGTTCATTCGTTTTACAGCTGGGCGCTGTCTGCATTTGGCTTTTGCTTTGGCAGACAGCGTCTGCTGTTATTGGGCTTCCTTTGCTGCTGCCGTCTCCGCTCAGCGTGATAAAACGCTTGGGCGAGCTGTGCCGGACAGCGCTGTTTTGGAGCAGCGTTTTGACCTCCTTGCGGCGCATCTTACTGGGATTTTGCTTTGGCATGATCGCAGGAACCGTCCTTGCGGCGTTTGCATGGTGTTTTGAATTTGCACAGGCGATGATTCGCCCGTTGGTTGGTGTGCTCAAGGCGACGCCGGTGGCTTCCTTTATCATTCTGGCGCTGGTTTGGGTCGAAACGGACAATCTGGCGACGGTGATTTCATTTATCATGGTGCTGCCGCTGGTCTATCACAACGTGTACGAGGGAATCGGTTCAGTGGATGAAAAATTGCTGGAAATGGCAAGGGTCTACCGCCTTTCCAGATGGAAAACTTTTCGGTGCTGTTATCTGCCGGCAATCGAGCCGTTTTTCCTCTCGGCATTGACCAGCGCGCTGGGCTTTGCGTGGAAATCCGGCATTGCGGCGGAGGTGTTGGGGCGTCCTGCGAAAGCCATCGGCAAACAGATTTACGATTCAAAGGTGTATCTGGAAACCACAGATTTGTTCGCGTGGACGCTGGTGGTCGTTCTTTTGTCGGTGCTGCTGGAACGATTTGCAGTGCGGTTTGTCAAGTGGGTCGGGCAAAAATCAAGGAAGGTGAACGGATAGATGAAGCTGGAAAATGTGACCCTTCGCTATGACGGGGTGACCGTTCTGGAAAATCTGTCGCTTGAACTGCCGGATAGCGGCATGATTTGCCTGTTTGCACCGTCTGGCGGTGGAAAGACGACGATTTTACACCTGCTGTGCGGCTTGCTCAAACCGGACAACGGCAGGCTCATCGGGTTAGAGGAGAAAATCTTTGCGGTCGTTTTTCAGGAGAACCGTTTGATCTCGACGTTAAGTGTGCGCGACAATGTCGGTTTGGTGCTGGACAAGTCCCATCAGCATCTTGCGAAGGAGTATCTGGAACAGCTGGGGCTTGCCGGCTGGGAGGATGCTTTGCCGGACGAGCTTTCGGGCGGGATGCAGCGGCGTGTGGCGATTGCACGCGCATTGGCGTTTGGAAAGCAGCATGAGGAACGCGCGGTCTATCTGCTGGATGAGCCGCTCACCGGATTGGACGAGCAGACTGCGGCGCATACAATCCAACTCATCCGCGCACAGACAGCAGGAAAGCTCGGCTTTTTTGTTACCCACGATTTGCAGCAGGCAAAGGCAGTTTCGGATTACATCGTCCGTTTGGACGGCAGACCGATGCGTGTGCAGGAAATTGCGGAGAATCGAGGATAGAAGCACAGGGAAACCATTGAAAAAAACAGGCACACGAAAATATTCCGTGTGCCTGTTTTTACAACAGAGCTATTAACAGCGAGGTTTATTGCTTTAAAAATTCCAGCAGCTGAGGGAAAGCTGCGCGCGCATCATCGTAGCCTAAAGCGTACAGCGCGCGCAGCGATTTTTCATCGGCGTGCATCGAGCTTAATGGCAGGTCCTGTTTTGGCTGAAGGATAAACGCCTGATTGTTTTTCGCAAGCTGTGTGCATAGTTCGCGCTGGTGGCTGTCGACAGTGTGGCGCTCTTCTTCGGCGCGGATAAATTCAGGATATTCCCGATAAACATTGCGGATCAGCGGCAGATTGGAGGCACGTTTGCGCTGGAAGGACGGGAGCTTTGTCAGGATGACGATATGCTTTTGGCAGCCGTCCTGCACCGCCTGTTCCAGTGGGATCGGACAGGTGATGCCGCCGTCGAGGTAAGGCAGGTCGTTTAGATAGAAAATGTGCGAGAACAGCGGAAGCGCCGCCGAAGCACGGACAGGGAAGAGCTTTTTATCCATTTGGTCTTTGGTAAAGAAATCGCATTGACCTGTGAGAAGGTTGCTGGCGCCAACGTGTACCTGCACCTGAGAGGAAAAGAAGGTATCGTAATCAAAAGGAATGTAGTTCGGGATTGTATCGAAAATAAATTCCAGATTAAAAGCGCAGCGGTATTTCAGCAGGTTCTGTACGCTGATGTAGCGTTTGTCCTCGCAGAAACGAAAATTGACCTGCGCATTTCTGCCAGGCTGTTTGGCGGCATAGCCGACAGCGTTGAGAGCACCTGCGGAAATGCCGTAAACATCAGGAATATAAAGCCCCTGTTCCATAAAATAGTCGAGAATACCGGTGGTATAGATTCCGCGGAAGCCGCCGCCTTCCAACACCAGCGAAACGTGGGTAAGGTCAGGAAGATTCATACAGACCATCCTTTCTAAAGTATCCATAAAATCAAATCAGTAAACCCATATGACAAAATCAGACAAATACTGACGATTGGTCAGAATGTTTAAATCTATTGTAGTCTCTTTGTAGAAGAAAATCAAAGGCATAAATGTAAATTTTCAGGGCAAAACGAAAATGTTCAAGGCAAACAGGTGGGGGAATATTGGTGGAGAAAGATTGCAGGTAAATTATCAGCAGACAGAACTGTTTCGCTTTTATCAAGGCTTTTTGCGCGCGCCGCAGAAGGTTTTGGAGGAGTTTTTGAAATAGGAAAATGAAAAGGACAGCCAAATGGTAGCTACTCATAAAATAGTTTCAGTTCCGGCAGTCATGTCTGCTGGGATTTTTTGTACATATTGAAGCTGTATGTTTTGCACCAAAGAGCCTCCCTTGTGTAAAGGGAGGTGGCTCGGCGTGAGCCGAGACGGAGGGATTGACATACACCCCACAAGGGAGCCTTGGGTATCGTGAAGCTGGCGGTAAAACAATCCCTCAGTCAGCTTCGCTGACAGCTCCCTTT
>CAMNVW010000028.1 GCA_946563605.1 uncultured Clostridia bacterium
CAACTCTCCTCAATAACATAATTTTCAATTCCGTATGCCTTTCGGAAGCTGTCGTGCATATATTTCCAGCAATATCTCTAGAAATATTGCTGGAATATACAGAAACTCGCTTCTATTAGACGCAACTATATTTTATCCATGATACTATAAGGAATCGACAATGTCAACCGCTATTTTGACAAAACAGCACTGTGAACAAATTTCATCGGCTGAACCCCATGCTGACTTTACAAATAGCTCATGTCGCTTTCCTTCTATTGATATCTTATTTGCGGCGTTCCATTTCACGCTTGCTTGCCTCAACAAACGCCATGAAGATCTTCTTGGAAGTGCTGTCCTCAAGTC
Organism: uncultured Clostridia bacterium; assembly: GCA_946563605.1. Lineage (GTDB taxonomy): Bacteria > Bacillota > Clostridia > Oscillospirales > Ruminococcaceae > Negativibacillus. Next base: position 346 of record CAMNVW010000028.1, read on the forward strand.
CCAAATATTCTGGATGCCACTGGAATGCCATCACAAAATCTTTCTCTGGATAATATGCAGATTCAATCAAGCCATCGTCCGCTGTTGCCATGCTGCACAGTGACTCCGCCAGCTTTTTGACGCCCTGATGATGCAGTGTGTTGACGCCGATTTTTGTCTGTCCGCCCGCAAAAGTATCCAACGGTGTATCGCGGATCACATTGACTGTGTGCATTCCTCTGCTTTCTTCGCCTTCAGCATCGCGGCGGTGTTCGATCTGTGTGCTTCTCTGCATCTGTACATTGATGTCCTGATAGAGTGTGCCGCCCAATGCGACGTTCAGCACCTGAAATCCTCTGCATACGCACATGATCGGTTTGTTTTTCTCGAGGGCTTTGCGGATCAGCGGAAGTTCCAGCGCGTCGCGTTCATATGCAATTTCACCGCAGCAATCCAGCACTTCTTCTCCATAATGCTTCGGGTGAATATCCGGTCCGCCGCTGAATACAACACCGTCCACCCTATCCAAAATCTCATCCAAGTCGGAGAGCTCAAAGGTTCCCTCCAAATTGTTCAGCGCAATCGGAATTCCTCCGCAGGCACTGATTGCCGTTACAAACCGCGGCAATGCGTAGCAGTGTTTTTCTCCCTTTATATTTTTACCTGCTCTTGGAACGATTGCAATGATCGGTTTCATAAAAAATCTCCTCCCAAAAAGAAAATTTCTTTACTTTTATTTTGACACGCTTTTCGCTTTTCGTCAATGGTTTACAGTGATTCTATTTCCATTTGTTCGGTTAAATACAGCAAAACTGCCGCCACCAGCTCCTTCCAAAATGTAGAGATTGCCAAAAACTCCCCGATATTTCCGCCGCCTTCCAAAAAGCGGACCAGCCGCTTGTGAATCAGCAGCACCAAAAATACTTTGTCCAGTTTTTTGAGTTCTTCGCCGAGTGTTTCTAAATCGGGAAGCTTTCCTGATTCAAACCAAGACGTTTCCACTGGCTGTTCTCTGCAAGTTTGTGCGGTTTGTTTTAACAGCCGCAAAAATTCCCCAAAAGAATACGCTTTTGTCGGTTCGATTTCCAGGATGCGCCCAAGGTATTCCGCCGCCATCATCAGCTGACAGTCGTCCGTAAACGCCTGTTTTTCCTGCAAGCGCGGCGAATGTTTGCGAAACTCGCGCATCATCCGGCGCAGGACAACGCTTTGGAGCGTCGCCGTCAATTTGGGTTCGCGCCGTTTTGTCTGCTGCAAAAACTGTTCCGCCTGATTGCGCAAATCGACAAGCACCTCGGACATCCCCTCCTGATAAAAGGTATACAGCTGCCCGTTATATTTTCCGAACGCTTTCATCGCGTCCAAATATCCCAATTGGATATTTCGCACCGCCAGTTCCCCCTCAAATTTTAAAAAGGAACCCAGCGGCCACAGGCTGTGGATCAAGGTGACCTGTGCGCCTTTTTTGATGCGGCGGCTGACGCCGACAGATTCCAAATCCACCGCAATGATCTGCTGTGCGCCCATTTTGATCGCCAGATTGACCGGCATATTGTCGTGGTAGCCGCCGTCAATATACTTGTGTCCTTCGATTTCCTTTACCTGAAACGCCGGAAAACACGCTGCCGACGCCAGCAGATATTCCCCCAGCATCCCCTCGGGAATATCCTTTTTAACAAGCTCCACCGGCTTTAACATCGGGTATTCTACCGTAACCAGTGCAAAATCCACCTCCGACTGCCGAAAACGCGGTTCATCGATCAGCGAGTAAACAAATTTTTCCAGCGCGGAAATATCCGCACCTCCTTTTGCGAGGGCTTCCCGTGCAAAAATCCGCGTCAGCTGCCGGTCGCTCAAATTGCCTTTGTCCTGCAGCATATCTCCCACAACATCCTCGGAGGACAAGCTTTCCCATGTTTTCAGCGCAATGTCATAGTCGCCCTGCACCATCATCGCGCCGTTTAACGCACCGACCGAAGTTCCCGTCACCAGCTGATACTTGATTCCTAATTCACGCAGCGCTTTCCAGACGCCAATCTGATAGGCTCCCCTTGAGCCTCCTCCTGCAAGAACCACCGCCGTTTTCTTCATCTTCATCCACCTTTCGGTCTGCATTTTTTGTTGATATCATCTTGCCCGTTTTTTGACGAAGCTTTACACACAGCCTCGTACCTGTTTTCCTCTTTTACTTCTTTCCTTTCATTCATACCACAAATCGCTGTACTTGACAAGACTCTCTCCTTTTCTTATGCTCCTTTTATGGAAGGTATACAAAAATCCTCCACCAATCTTATTACCGGAGGGAATTGTAATCATTTTCTGAATATGGTATATTTAAACACAGTCAGCATATTCTTTCACGCAATTTTCTGACGTTTGGGTGAAAATGCAATTTCTTACTGTATCTTTATGTAATGCCGTTTGTGCCGGAGCGTCGCAGACGGCTTTAAAAACATCTGACGCTCTGGAATGGAGAATATTATGAAGAAACAGCGCATCGTTTCCATCACCGACCCCAACAGCAATCCGCTTGCCGTCATTATCGCGCTGGCATGGCCGATTTTTCTGGAGCAGGTGCTGGTATCGCTTGTACAATCGGTCGATACCGCTATGGTCGGTTCTTTGGGAGCAACCGCAACGGCTTCGGTCGCTATCAGCCAAAACCCTATCAACCTGATAAACTCGGTCATCATGGCGCTGGGCGTCGGTTTCACCACGATGATCGCCCGTGCAGTGGGTGCAAAACAGATGGAATACAGCCGGATGCTGATCCGTCAATCCATTGTGATGGTGTTTTGTCTGGGAATCCCTCTTTCTGCGCTGTGCTTTGCGCTTTCCCACCAGATTCCGATTTGGATGGGCGGTGCGCCGGAGATTTTGGAGGACGCGCAAATCTACATCCGCATCATCGCCTGCTCGATGGTATTTCGCGGATTGTTAATGGTCTTGACCGCTATCTACCGCGGATTCGGCGACAGCACCACCCCGATGATGGTCAACATCTGCATCAACCTTTTGAACGTCGTGGGCAACTACCTGCTCATTTACGGCGTTCACGATGTCACCCTCTTTGAACACACCTTCACCGTGTGGGGCGCTGGTTTAGGCGTTGCAGGCGCTGCGCTTTCCACCACCTTATCGAATGTCATCGGTTCGACAGTACTGTTGGTCTTTTGCTTTTTGCCGCGCGCCGGAGAGATGCGCATTTCATTGCACGAGAGCTTTCTGCCGAATCGCGCTACCCTGCGCGAGGTTGCACACGTCAGCCTGCCGGTCATGTTCGAGCGTTTCACCACTTCCGCTTCCTTTGTTATGATTTCCGCTATCATCGCTTCGCTGGGAACCATCGCGCTTGCCGCAAACTCTTTGGCAGGTCAGGCAGAATCCCTGAGCTTCATGCCTGGATTTGCTTTCGGTACTGCCGCTACCACCCTGGTTGGACAGTCCATCGGCGCAGGCAACGAGCTTCTCGCCAGAAAATACGTCCGTCTCTCCTGTTTGATCGGCTCATTCGTCATGTTCTTTATGAGCTGCGTTTTGTTCATCGGCTCCGACCGCATCATCGCGCTGTTTACCCCCGATCGGCAGGTTATCTCCCTCGGCGGTCAGATTCTGTGCATCCTTGCTCTGATTCAGGTTCCGCAGATGATTGCTATGGTTCTTTCCGGCACCCTGCGCGGTGCCGGCGATACCCGAAGCCCATTTTTCATCACGCTGTTTTCGATGTGGGGCGTGCGCATCTTAGGTTCGCTGATTTTGGTGCGGGTATTCCACAAGGACCTTCTGTGGGTCTGCGCCGCCATGTGTACCGACAACGTTGTCCGCTTCCTGCTGTTCCTGCGCTGCTACCGCAAAGGCAAATGGGTCAATGCCGCAAGAACCCTTCCATCCGCACAGCCGCAGGCTGCCGCCGAAGCATAAACCGAATACACCAACTAACGTCTTGCCGATTTTTGACCGGCAGGACGTTTTTCATATATCCCTCTTTGCATCAGCCGTATTTTGATCTCGCTGATGATTTCCTCCATCTGTTCCTCTTCCTCCGGTTGGTTCAGCAGACAAGCCGCCGGTGCATCAAGCAGCTGCTCCAATCGGGAAAGTGTCTCCTTGCTCATCTTTCTTCTGCCCTGCTCATATTCCTTGACGGTGCTTTCCGACAACATCAATTCTTGAGCAAGCTGCCGCTGTGTATACCCATTTTCTCGGCGCAGCCGTCTTAATGTGTTTGTTGACATCTTCCGCTTCCTTTCCCAAAATCACATGAATTATGTCTATACTTTTTCTGCTTAATTTGATTATAGCATCTTCTATGCTATGATTCAATACAAAATCATATTTTATATGTGATTTTGTATTGACTTGCACCTGCATCATGTGCTAAACTAAGTATAAAATCACACAGTTCACCGAAGCAACAGACAGGAAGCACCTATTTCTCCTGTCGGAAAGGACGCATTTATGAGAAATCAAACATTAAGCGACAAAATGGAAAGCTACCCCGATTTAATGAGCTGTTTTCGAGGCAGCACCAACAGCAGACAGCGCGAAGAATACCGGCAGTTTCTCTACCGTGCCATCAAAACGCAGCTGACCAAACGGCAGACGCAGATGATTCTCATGCGCTATTTTGAAGGGATGAGCGTCACCGAAATTTCCGAACAGCTCAACATCAACAAGTCGACCGTTTCGCGCACCTTAAACCGTGCGCTCGACCGTTTGACCGATCTCGCAAAGCTCTACTTTGCCCTGAAATAAACACAAAAAGGGATGGTCGTTCGACCATCCCTTTTTGATATGCTCTAGCGAAGAAAATATAACAGCACCGCTGACTGCGCCAGAATGATTGCTGGCACGCCGATTACAAAGTACCAGTGCTTTGTCTTGTGTCGGAAGGTAAACATCCCCAAATACAGTCCCAGACTGCCGCCGATTGCCGCCAGCAAAAACAGCACCTTTTCCGGCACACGCCTTTTCTGGCGCTGTGCGGCAAACTTGTCCGCTCCGCACACGCTAAAAGCAACGATACTCATTATAAGGATATATCCCATCAGAATCTTTTGCAGCATACGCTCTCCTCCCCATTTTTGCCTTTTTTATTTTTCCTCAAACAGCCGCTTCATCCGCTCATATGCTGCTTTGGCATCCTCATACCCGTTTTCATACGCCGCCTGCAATTTTCCGGTGTCATGCTCGATTCGCTTGAGCACCATCGGTTTGCTCGGTCGGATGAGGATAGCTTTTCCCTGCTTTTCCAGTTCCTGTGCAAAATCCAAGCTGTCATTGTAGTTGATATGACGCTGTTCGAGCGCCTTGCACAGCTTTGGATATTTTTGATATCTGCGGCGGATCACCGGCATCAGCCGGTTGGGCTTTTTGCGATAACCTTCGTTCTGCGTCAGTACGATCACCTGTTTTTCGTTGCCGTCCGCAAGCGCTTTCCTGACCGGTATCGAATCCGCAATCCCACCGTCAAGATATTCCCTGCCGGCGATGTTTTGCATCGGTGAAAGCAGCGGCATCGAACTCGACGCGATGGAACAAAGGATGGTGTCGTCCCCTGTTTGATTGGAAAACCACTGGCACTCTCCAGTTTGACAGTCGGTCGCGCCCACCATCAGTCTCATCGGCGAAGAATGGAAGGTATCATAATCAAAGGGGATGTATTTTTCCGGTATCTCATAAAAGGAAAACTGCCAGTTAAAAATAGAGCCGTTTTTCACAAGCTGTTTCATTCCCATGTAACGAGGGTCGTTGCAAAACCGCAGCGCCACCTCGATATATCTTCCCTTGTCCTGTGAAAGATAGTTGAGTGCATTGCACGCTCCTGCGGAAATGCCATAAACACTGGAAAACAAAATCCCCTTTTCCATCAGGAAATCCAGCACACCGCCGGTATAGACGCCGCGAAAACCGCCGCCTTCCAGAATCAATGCTCCCTGATACAACCGATTCACTTCCTCCCCTGACCGTTTCAAGCGCCTAGTCCCCTAAAAATGCAATACTGATAATCTGCGGGCCTGCGTTGATGGTAATTGCCGCTCCGATTTTATAGACGCCCACCGGCGGATAGCCCGCGATTTTCTCGCACATTTTCGCAAGCTCAGCGCTCGCTTCGGTATCCCTTGCCACGAAAATCATGTACGGTTCGTTCGGGTTCTTTTTACTGCGCTGCTGTTCAAATAACTCCGCCATACGGGTCAGAACAGCGGTATTTCCTCTGACCTTCTCGGCAGTATTGATTTTTCCGACCGCCGAAATCACCGGACGCAGCCCCATCATTTCTCCTACAAAAGCGGCAGCACAGCTGATGCGCCCCGATTTCTTGACATACTTTAAGGTAAACGGGCTGAAATAAATCTTCACCCTTGCAAGGTAGTCCTGAATATATGCCACCACCTGCGCAAAGCTTGCTCCTTGTTTTGCCTGATGGCACGCCTGGATGATCGGATAACCATACCCCATTGTATAGCTGTTGGAGTCGATTACCTTAATTTCCATCGCATTCGGATGTTCCTCCAAAAAACTTTCCCTTGCCATCAGCGCGGACTGATACATTGCGGACGCTCCCGAAAACAGAGTAACGATCACGGTATGGGTGTAACCCTGCTGGTAGATCTCCTCCAATTTTTCCTGGAAGGTGATTGCTGGAATATGGGAGGTAACCGGTATCGACTTGCAGGTGTCGATCAAATCATAAAATTCCTCGGCAGTAAAGCTCACCCTCTCATAATAACCTTTTCCGTCTGCGGTGACAGGAATCGGCAGGATGCAAAGGTTGTCCAATTCCCGTTCATCCTCCAGTGGAATATCACAGGCAGAATCGGTAATAAAAAATATCTTTTCCTGATTGTTTGCAGCTTCTTTCATAGCAGCCTCCTTTTTAATCAATCACTTGTTCGGCGTCATCCCAACGGAATTTGTGCAGTTGACCTTCATTCTGCAAAGCAGGAAAGTTCCACTGCCGCAGCGTCTCGTAAGCCGCAATCGCAACGGTGTTGGAAAGATTGAGGCTTCTGACCGGCCCGATCATTGGCAGACGCAGACAGGCATCGGGATGCTTGAGCAGAATCCTTTCATCAATGCCGGCATCCTCCCTGCCAAAAATCAGGTAACAGTCGTTGGGATAATGCTGCTCGGAATAAACCTTTCTTCCCTTGGTTGTGAAAAAGTAAAGATGATCGTCCCGATGTTTATCTAAAAATTCCTGGGTAGAATCATAATAGGTGATGTCCAGAAAATGCCAGTAGTCCAAGCCTGCCCGCTTGAGTTTTTTGTCGTCGATGGAAAATCCCATCGGTCCGACCAAATGCAGCCTTGCGCCTGTGCAGGCGCAGGTACGCGCGACGTTGCCGGTATTTTGAGGAATTTGCGGTTCGAACAACACAATATTTAATCTCGGTTGGTGTTCGCTCAAAAGAACCCCTCCTTTAAAAAATGTCTTATTAAACGATATTAAGTGGTATTTCCCACCATATTTATGTAACAACTGTTATTTATTTATATTAGTCAATCCGAGCCAATTTGTCAAGTTTCTGTCGCTGAACCCGCCGCGCAGAGTTTAGACCAAGTAGGTCTTGCCTTACAAAACTTTTACTTTTTAATGATTGATTTCGATCGGAAAATCGGTTATTCTAAGAACAGGAATGTTGTAAAACATCAAATTTTGCTGATTCTTCACCCGAACAGTCCGGTACACAGGGAGGTCAAAAAATAAAATGGGTAAAATTCTTGACATCAGAAAGCTGACGCAGGATATTTCTAACTGGCAGTCGCCGCAGGATCTGTTGGAAACGCTGAACAATGTAGAGCAGGATATGGCTTTGTATGAATCCGGCATTCAGGAAATCCGCACCAAGCTGGAAATTTTGCAGCGTGACTCCCGTTTTGGAGAAGAACATAATCCAATCGAATCCATCAAGAGCCGTGTCAAACGCCCGATGAGCATCATCGAAAAATTGTATCGTAAAGGATTTCCGATTTCTGTCCAGTCTATGAAAGAAAACCTGAACGATATTGCCGGTATCCGTGTGATCTGCCCGTTTATCGATGATATTTACACTGTGGCAGAAATGCTGATCCGTCAGGATGATCTCGTTGTCATCTCGAAGAAAGATTACATCAAAAATCCAAAGCCGAACGGCTACCGCAGCTACCATCTGGTGCTGGAAGTCCCCGTATTTTTGTCCGACCGCAAGGAGCACGTCCGCGTAGAGGTGCAGCTGCGCACCATCGCGATGGATTTTTGGGCGAGTCTGGAACATCAGATCCATTACAAAGCGGAATACCAATCTACCCAAGCGATATCTGACGATACCATTATCGCCGAGCTGAAAGAATGTGCTGACATCATCGCACAGACCGACGAGCGGATGCAATCCATCTCCCATCAGATCCACTGTATCAAGGACACCCCATGCAAATAGCCGGATTTTTTACGCAGGGGAAACCATCCTTTTCCAAAAAGCGATTGTAATTTCACCGCAGATTAGGTATAATGGAACTATACGAGATGCAAAACGCATCAATTACAACCATAAAGGAGTGTGCTCCATGAAAAAGAGTGTATTGATTTCACTGATCGCATTAGGGATCTCTCTGGTTGGACTGGTTATTGCGTTAGCCGCATGGCTCCAAAAGAAGAAAGACCTCATCTGTGATGATTTTGACGACAGCCTGCTGCCTGATGACGATGACGAAGAAGAGGAGGATATTTTCGCTCCTTCTAAGCGTCTCAAACCTGCTTTCTATGATTACGAAGCGGAAGATCATGACTATGAACTATCTCGTGATTCTCTTGGGCATGAACACTATCGTGGAGAACCGGAATCCCAGGCTGAATAATGTTTTATGATATAGGAAAACACCTCTTTGGAAGAACCTCCGTTTTACATAAAAACCGCGGAGGTTCTTTTTTATAAAGTTTTGTGGGCTTGCGACCCCATACCTCTTGTTTTGGTTTCATCAAATCGATAAGTTTTAGGGGGTTGCGACCCCCTTACCCCCCTTAGTTGTGGGGCTACTCGCCCCACTCCCTCGGCAACTTTCTTGTGTGAAGAAAGTTCCACAAAGAGCACATTCGGAACCTCCTGGTTCCGAAACCTCCAGCAGAGAGGGTGTTCCCCCTCTCGACTCCCCCCGAAAATCCCAGTTTGGGGAACAATATTGGGAGCTTCGTTGCGGGGGACTGAGTTTGGCTTTACCAAACTCACGGAAGTTCAAGGTTGGGAGAATGGGCAACGCCCATTCTCAGGGTCACACAACACAAAGCCTGTTGTTGCACAAAAGCAAAAGTGCGACTTTTAAAACAGGTGCTGATGGAACCAGTTGGTAATCTCTTTCAAGCGTCTGATGCGGTGCTTTGGTTTGCCGTTGCGGCTCAGCTCATGGTTTTCGCCATGGAACAGGCAAAGCCTTGTCTCTACACCATGCATCCGCAAAGCGGTGAACATCTGCAAAGCATCGGTCATCCAACAGCGGTAGTCCTCATCCGACTGAATGAACAAGGTCGGCGTTTTGCATTTGTCCGCATAGCAAAGCGGCGAACGCGCCCACATCTCCTCAGGAGAGTTCCACGGGTCAGACTGCACCGCACTCAAATTGTGATAATAACCGATGTCGGTTGTCAGGCATTTGCTGATAAAGTTGGAAATCGACCGCTGCGATGCTACCGCCGCAAACCGGTCGGTATGTCCCACGATCCAGTTTGCCATAAAGCCGCCGTAGCTGCCGCCCGTCATGCCAACGCGCGCTTTGTCAATCTGCGGATAGCTTTCCAGCACCTTATCGGTAAATTCCATCAAATCATTGTAGTCGATCACGCCATAACGCTTGCCGCGGATATCCGCAAACTCGTTGCCTTTACCGTCACTGCCGCGCGGATTGCAGAAAAATACAAAGTACCCTTCGCTTGCCCACAGCTGCATTTCATGGAAAAAGACTTCCCCGTAAACCGTTTTCGGACCTCCATGTACATCCAAAATCGCAGGATACTGCTTGTTCGCGTCATATCCCACCGGCTCAATCACCCAGCCGTCGATCTCTACGCCATCTTTGTCGACAAACGGGAAATAGGTAAGCGGCTGAACAGTGTGGCTCGCCAGAAATTCATCGTTGAAGCTCGTCAGCTTCGTTTCATGCTCATCGCCGATGTTACAGGTATAAAGCTCCTGCAAACCGCCTTCACGCATACCAACATAGATGAGATTGTCGCCGCACAGGTCAAAGCAATCGACGCTGCCGTTGATTTTCGGCGTGACCTGTGTGCTTACGCCGTCCAGCGTAAGGCGCATGACAGCGGAATTAAATCCAATGGTGTCGGTGTAGTACCATGCAGTATCAGTGGCTTTTTTAGTGCGTCCGCCGCCATGACGGCAGTCGGAACCAACGCTTGAGTGCATACCCTGATCCAGATCCGCCCAAACGGTCAGCTTTCCGGTCTGCGGATCCGCCAGATAGTAGGTCGGATTCTGATTGGTGCCGTAGATTTTACCATCGGATGCTGCTACTGCGATTTTATCGCCCAAAAAGTGTGCCGCATCAACGCCGTAACGATGTTCGAGCGCAACCTCTACTACATTCTTTCCATGCAGTTCTACAACGTACATATCGTCCTTCTGGTCGTCCATCCACTTGTAATCGTGGCCAAAATAGAGCACGCGGTCGGCGTTTGCATCGTAGTCAAATCCCGAAACATTCATGTACTCCGGGCTGAGCAGACGGCAAGTTTTGGAGTTGCGGTCAAACAGATACAGCCGGTTCCGCAGCTTATTGACGACCCCTCTGCCATTCGACCAAAACGGCAGTTCGTCAAAAACCTCATAATCCTTTTCTTCCTCAATCTGTTCGAGCGCTTCTTCACTGTCCTTGCCTTCAAGACCGGTCAGGTCGACGGCATAGTGATTGTAACTGCCCACGAAGAGT
>CAMNVW010000029.1 GCA_946563605.1 uncultured Clostridia bacterium
GCCTCCCTTGTGTAAAGGGAGGTGGCTCGGCACAAGCCGAGACGGAGGGATTGACACGTACCTCCACAAGGAATCCTTGGTGCCGCCATGAAATCGGCGGGAAACAATCCCTCAGTCAGCTTCGCTGACAGCTCCCTTTACACAAGGGAGCCTTGGGCGCTGCCGCGCCAGTGCATAACATAAAAAACCGACCTATGATTATAACCATAGGTCGGTTTCACTGTTTTACGAAGCACATCCCAAAGGATGAGTCTTTTTTGATTCTTAAATCTGCAAATCTGCAAACGCCTGATCGACCGGCATCGAAGCCACACCGTTGAGCGACAGATCTGCGCGCGCACCGGCAAGATATTCGTAGTACGCCTGCGAACCGATCATCGCGGCATTGTCGCCGCACAGGCTCAGCTTTGGCATATACAGCTGATAGCCGCGTTGGGCACACGCTTTTTCCAAGGCGCTGCGCAGTCCGCTGTTTGCGCTGACGCCGCCTGCCACCACGATTTTATCGCTGTGACTCTGCTCGGCGGCGCGCATCAGATGGTCGGTCAAAATATCCGCGACCGTCCCCTGAAAATCTGCCGCCAGATTGTTGACGTTCAGTTCTTCCCCTTTTTGCTGCGCATGGTGGGAAATGTTGATGACCGCCGTTTTCAGTCCCGAAAAGCTGAAATCCAGCTCTGCGCCGTTGACGCGGGGTTTCGGCAGTTTATACTGACCGCGCACACCCTGCTGGGCTGCCTTGTCGATAAAGATACCGCCTGGGTAAGTAAATCCCAGCACCCTTGCAGCCTTGTCAAAGGCTTCGCCTGCGGCGTCATCGCGCGTTCTGCCGAGAATCTCAAATTTGGTGTAGTCATTGACCTTGATGATGTGGCTGTGACCGCCCGAAACCACCAAGCATAAAAACGGCGGCTTCAAATCGGGATGGGTCAGATAATTTGCCGCGATATGTCCGCGGATGTGATGCACCGGAATCAGCGGCTTTCCGCTGGCGAGCGCAACGCCCTTAGCGTAGTTGAGTCCCACCAGCAGCGCGCCGATCAATCCCGGCGCATAGGTGACCGCTATTGCGTCGATACTCTGGAATGTTTCCTGCGCGTCCTCAAGCGCTTTCTGCACGACTGCGCAGATATTTTCGGCATGACGTCGGGAGGCGATCTCCGGCACAACGCCGCCGTACAGTTTATGTTCTTCCACCTGCGAGTCGATAACAGAGCTGCGGATGATTCTTCCGTCCTCAATGACAGCGGCTGCTGTTTCGTCGCAGGAGGATTCGATTGCAAGTATCTTCAAAACCGTTCTCCTTTACAAAAACCAGAGCTGTTTTTTCAGAAAATTCTTTTCGCAGAGAGCTTCCTCTAAAACAGCCATCCAAATGTTTTGGTCATAATCAGGGCGTCCTCGGTCGGATTGGAATAAAAATGTTTCCTTCTGCCAACCACTTCAAAATCAAATTTTTCGTAGAAGCTCTGGGCATTGACGTTCGACTCCCTGACTTCCAGCGAAATCGAAGCCATTTCGTTTTTCTTTGCGTATTCGCTCAATGTCTCCATCAGTTTTGTGGCAACACCGCGCCGGCGGTACTGCGAAAACACCGCAATGTTGCAGATATATCCCTCGTCCACAATATGCTGCATCCCCACATAGCCTGCCACCTGACCGCCGATTTCCGCGACGCGGAAAACCGCCAGCGGATTGGACAGCTCGCTCACCAGCGAATCAAAGCTCCACGGGGTAGAAAAGCACTCCTTCTCCAGCCGTTCCAGGTCCTCAATATGTCTGGGTTCCATCGGAACGACTGTGATACTTTGCCCTTGTCCGTCCATGTTTGTAATCCTCATCCTTTCGTGATGTCTTTTATGCTTTGATTATACCAAATTCCCCTGTCAGAAAAAAGTCCTTAATGAATATTTTTATCATCGCTTCGCCCAACGAGATAGTCTAAACTCACTTGTAAACCATCTTACTTATTGATTTCCTTTCGGTTCGTTCTGCCTGCTAAAAAATCCAGACTGACCCCATAAAAGTCCGCAAGCAAAATGGCAATGTTCAGCGGCAATTCACGTTCACCGCTTTCATAGCGAACATAGGTTGTCCTGTGCATATACAGCTTCTCTGCCAACTTCTGCTGACTTAAATCTGCATCCTCTCTTAAATCCCTTAAACGTTCGTAAACCACTGTTTTTTCCTCCTTGTACAATGTCGGTACATTGACATCGTACACCAAACAGTGTATAATCTCATTGTGACTAACACCAAATGGTGTCAATCTATAAAAGGAGGTGAAAACAATGGACGAAAAATTTGCAACGCTGGATGTAGTGATGGACGAAGAATTGTACGAGCGCATTTCCGTCTGCGCCAAACTGTGCAATCTTTCTGTCGAAGAAATGATTGAACAGTTCATCTCGCAAGAGATTGACCGGTTTGAAAAAACGCACACCATTCCACCGCTGTCTTAAATCAGCAGAAACGGCAGTCTCTTTTTCGGGGACTGCCGTTTCTGTTAAAAACTATTTTGGGGGCAAAACTATTTTGTTGCAAAATTTATTTTGCCTCAAGCCATGTCTTTCCGTCGCCGACGTCCGCCTTTAAAACGACCTTCATCTGCACCGCGTTCTGCATCTCCTCGCACAGCAATTTGCGCACCGTCTCGACCTCATGCTCCGGCGCTTCTACGATCAGTTCATCGTGTACCTGCAAAATCAGCCGCGCGCTCAAGCCCTCCTGCTGCAAACGGTAGTAAACTTTGATCATCGCAATCTTGATGATATCCGCCGCTGTTCCCTGAATCGGGGTGTTCATCGCCACGCGCTTGCCGAAGTTGACGATGTTTTTGTTGCTCGCCGTAATTTCCGGCAGCGGACGGCGCCGTCCGAACATCGTTGCAACATAGCCGTTTTCCTTTGCAAAGTTGACGGTGTCCTCCATATACTGGCGCACGCCGCTGTAAGTGTCCAGATAGTTCTTGATGTATTTGTCCGCTTCCGCTACGCTGACGCCGATGTCCTGCGAAAGCGAGAACGCGCCGATTCCATACACGATACCGAAGTTGACCGCCTTTGCCTTGCGGCGCATTTCCGGCGTCACAAACAGCTCCGGCATATTGAACACCTGCGCGGCGGTGTTGGTGTGGATGTCCGCGTCCGAGTTGAACGCGTCAATCATGTACGCATCGTTTGAAATGTGCGCCAGCACGCGCAGTTCGATCTGCGAATAGTCCGCGTCCACCAACCGGCACCCTTCCTTTGCGCGGAAAAACTCGCGCAGACGGCTGCCCAGCTCGGTGCGCACCGGGATGTTTTGCAGATTCGGCTCGGTAGAGCTCAATCTGCCGGTTCTGGTATCGGTCTGGTTAAAGTGGGAATGGATGCGCCCGTCCTTTCCGATGACCTTCAGCAATCCGTCCACATAGGTCGATTTTAATTTGCTCACTTTGCGGTATTCCAGAATCCCGTCGATAATCTCGTGCTTGCCGCGCAGGGATTCCAGCACCTCCGCATTGGTGGAATAGCCTGTCTTGGTTTTCTTCTTTGCCGGCAGCCCCAGATGCTCAAACAAGACCTCTCCCAGCTGCTTTGGCGAATTGATGTTGAAGCTCTCTCCTGCCAGCTGATAGATCAGGTTCTGATATTCCTCAATTTTTTCTTCCAGCATTTTGCCGTATTCCGCGATTGCCTCGGCATCCACCTCAAAGCCGTACAGCTCCATCGAAGCCAGCACCTCAGACAACGGAAGCTCGATTTCCCGAAGCAGCTTTTCCTGTCCGCTTTCCGCGACCTGTTCGCTTAATACCTCATGCAGCGGCAGCAGGCTCGCGCAGCTTTCCAGCAGCTGTACGTCCGTTTCCTCCAACGCCGCAGCATTTTCTACTGTTCTCTTGGTGTGATAGCCTGCGCACAGCTTTTCGATGCTGTATTCTGTGCTGTTGACCGACACCAGATATGCCGACAGCAAAATATCGTCCCGCAAATTTTTGATACCGCATCCGCGGTGAAGCGTCCAGTGGTAGACACTCTTGCAGTCGAATAAAATCTTCGGATTTTCCGATTCAAACAGCGCGACCAGTTCCTGCTCGTATAATGCGCCCTGTTCTGGCTTGTGCAGAATGATTTCCTCTCCGGCACAGACCGCGATGCTCTCGATTTCCTCGCTGTCCTTCTGCTTCCATGAAACCATCACGCTCAGCGCCGCTTCTTTGCCTGCGCTTTCCAGCAGTTCCGTGATGCTTTTGTTCACATAATGAACCGGCTGTATTTCCGTCTGCTTTTGCGGCAAATCCACCGGAATATATTCCCCTGTTAAGCCCAGCTTTTTAATCAGGCTGTTCATCTCCAGACGGGACAGCAGCTCAAACGCCGCCTGTTCGTCGCGTTCGCGCGGCACACATTCCTCAATGGTCACTTCCAGCTCAACGTTGCGGTCGATGGTCGCCAGCGTTTTGCTCATGAACGCGCTTTCCCTGCCGGCTTCCAGCTTCTTTTTGATGGATGGACTGGCTTCGATGCTGTCCAGATTCTCGTAGATGGTTTCGATGTCTGTGTATTGACCGATCAGCTTGAGGGCGGTCTTTTCCCCGATGCCTGCAACGCCCGGGATATTGTCCGAGCTGTCGCCCATCAGCGCCTTGATGTCGATTAAATGAATCGGCGTTGTGCCGTACTTTTCCTCAAAATATGCTTCGTCGCAGACGATAGTTTCCGTCCTGCCCATTTTGGAGCTTGCAAGCAGCACCTTCGTGTGCGGACCGATCAGCTGTAAGCTGTCGCGGTCGCCGGTCGCGATAAAGCAGTCGTGACCTTCCCGTTCACATTCCGCCGAAAAGGTGCCGAGAATATCGTCCGCCTCATACCCTTCTCTGGTGACGATGCGGTACCCTAAATCGGTCAGCAGTTCCTTGACAAGCGGGAGCTGCTGTGCCAGTTCCTCCGGCATCCCCTTGCGCTGCGCTTTGTAGTCGTCGTACATCTTGTGGCGGAAGGTAGGCGCGCGCAGGTCAAAGGCGCAGACCACCGCGTCCGGCTGCACGTCGTTCAGCAGTTTCTGTAAAATATTCATAAAGCCAAAGATTGCGTTGGTATAGGTGCCGTCTTTGGTGGTCAGCAGCTTCACGCCGTAAAAGGCGCGGTTTAAAATACTGTTGGAATCCAGACAAAGCAGTTTCATCAAAACACCCTTTCTTGTGTGTCATTTTTTCTGTGTGTATTTCACGCTTAAAATAGATTTTTTATCAGTAAATATGCTTTATTCCCTGATGGTAGAGCCGCGGTGATGACGCATCGTAAACCAGAGCCTTACCAGCTCCCGATAATACGGAATAAATTCCCCTGTGTCGAGCATTTTTTCAATCTCCTGTAAGCTCGCCCACCGCACCGCCTGCACCTCTTCCTTCTGCAAGCGCAGTTCGGACAGCGGCACATCCTTTTGGATGAAATAATAATCGTCAAAGCCCTCCGGAAAGTTGACCGTAAAAAACGGACGCTCCTTGGAAAAATCGTGAACGATGCCCACTTCCTCCTGCAGCTCCCTTGCGGCTGCCTGCGCGCTGTTTTCTCCGCTTTGCGCGCTGCCTGCGGCGGAAAGATCCCACAGGTTCGGATAGCCTTCTTTCCACGGCTGACGCTGTTGAATCAGTAGTTCTCCTGCGCTGTTAAAAACGCCGATGTGTACCACCAGATGGTACTGTCCGTCCGACAAAGCATCTCCGCGCACGGTGGTCTGCGGTGTTTTTTGTCTGTCAACGCTGTAAATGTCCCACAACTCCATGTCGCTGTCCTCCCGAAAGTCAGTTTACTGTTTATTATACCATACTTTTGCACCGGATAGCTTGCCGGAGCAAAAAAATTCTGTTAAAATAAAGTTCTGTATTTTGAGCGTATCTGTTTTACTTTAGATTGAGAAAGGACGAATCGTCTTGAACATAGGCAACATCACCATTCCCAAAACCGCCGGACTTGCTCCCATGGCAGGGGTCGGCGACCGCGCCTTTCGGGAGATCTGCAAGGAGTTTGACTGCGCGTATGTCATCGCGGAGATGGCAAGTTCCAAGGGATTGACCTTCCAGGGCACCAAAACCGAAGAACTGCTGTTCCTCTCCGAAAAGGAACGTCCGGCTGCCGCCCAGATTTTCGGCGACGATCCGCAGATCATGGCGCAGGCGGCAAAGCTCACCTTAAAATATCGCCCCGACATTATCGACATCAACATGGGCTGTCCGGCTCCCAAGGTTGCCGGCAACGGCGGCGGCAGCGCACTGATGAAAAATCCAAAGCTCGCCGGCGAGATCGTCAAGGCAGTTTCGCAGGCGGTGGACGTTCCCGTCACGGTAAAATTCCGCAAAGGCTGGGATGAAAACTCGGTCAACGCCGTGGAATTTGCCAAAATCATGGAAGAAAACGGCGCGGCAGCCGTCTGCATCCACGGACGCACCCGTCAGCAGATGTATGCGCCAAGCGCCGACTGGGAAATCATCCGCAAGGTGAAGGAAGCCGTTTCGATTCCGGTCATCGGCAACGGCGACGTTGTGGACGCCATCTCCTGCAAACGGATGTACGATGAAACAGGGGTCGACTTTGTGATGATCGGACGCGGCGCACAGGGCAGACCGTGGGTATTCCGTCAAATCGACCATTATCTGAAAACCGGCGAACTTTTGCCCGACCCAACCGTTGAGCAAAAGATGGAGATTTTGCTGCGGCACATCCGCCTGCTCTGCGACTATAAGGGAGAAAAAATCGGCATGAAAGAGGCACGCAAACACGCTGCGTGGTATTTTAAAGGCGAATATGGCAGCGCAGACTTCCGCCGCCGCGCCGGACAGCTGTGTACTTATGATGATCTGCTGCATTTGGCGGAGGAGATGCTCCGCCGGAGAGTTTAACCAGCTTGAAGCTGGACACTGTTCGCAAAACAAAAGTTTTGTCAACTTTTTCAAAAGTTGCGGGTTTTTAGGGCAGAGCCCTAAATCGCCTTCCGCAGAGTACGAAAAGCTTTTATCGTCAGGCTCATTGGGGAGAGTTTGGAGGAGATTTGCCGTTTTGGCTTCGCCAAATGCCGCCAATCCGATATGGCGGCAAGGCAAACTCCAGAAGTAAATGCAACGCATTTACTTCTCAACTTCTTTGCAAGAGAAAAGGTTCTCGAAAACCGATTGTAAGTAGGAACTTCCCCTCGAAAAGTTCCCAGTGGGAAGTTTTCGACAATAAAATCCCTCGTAATATTTGAGGAGAAATTTTTTTCAAAATATAAATAGAAACCGCCAGCTGCATTCGATGAAAAATGCTTCTGACGGTTTTTGTTTTGTCATTTTCTTAATAAACCTTCACTTGAGTTCCTGCCAGCTTTCGCTGGGGTACTGCCGTACCACAGCATCGAAACAGCTATCTGCCCCAAACGATTTTTATTTTTGTTTTATTTTTTAAGAATGTTTCGCCTTCTGCGGAAGGCGATTTAGGGCTCTGCCCTAAAAACCCGCAACTTTTGAAAAAGTTGACAAAACTTTTGTTTTTGGGGCTCAGCCTGCTAGCCGAATAGCTTCGTCCAAATTTCCGGCATCAGCGGATTTTCCCGCTTTACAACACTCGTTCCAAAGTCCTCCGGCTTTTCATCGTCGCGCAGCCTCCTCGCAACCACCACCAGACGTGCGTCCGCAAACTCATAGGTGCAGGTGGAAAAGGTCAGCAGCTTATCGTCCGCTGTCATCTTCACGCCGGTGTCCAGCAGCGAACGCTTTTCAATCTGCGCGATATACGCTTCCTTTGCTGTTCTGGTACTGAATTTCAGATAGTTGATGTAATCGAACACCTCTCCGTGTTCCGGTCGTGTGGACGCCACATACACCGCCGCTACCGCATAGTGATACTTTTGATAGAGGGTGTTGACCTGAATGATCGGATTCTGCGATACAAAATTTGCGTCTTTGTAGTTGGTCAGGACATTGAACATGGATTTGTCGCTCGTGATGTTGTGACCATACAAAATGGTATTGTCATCGCTTAAATCCTTGGCGTTTCGCTCGTCCAGAAAAACCTGTCCGTGGTTGTCCTGTTCCCCATAAAAATTGTGGGTCAAATAATATTCATTGTCGCGCTGCATCACCGGCGTGCTCAGCAGACCGCCGCCGATGTTGAGCCACCCGACAATGTCCTTGTTTTTTTCGTACAGCGCGCGATATTCCGGCAGCATCTGCGGTGTGAAATTAGATGGCGTATCTTCCGGCGGCGTCTGGACAGGGGGTGTTTGCTCGGTGGACTCTTCGCTTTGTCCCGGCACCGGCGGTTCCCCTTTTTCCGCCGAACTGTCGTCCGGCTCCTCCGTGAGCGCACCCTGATGA
This sequence comes from uncultured Clostridia bacterium, assembly GCA_946563605.1. Taxonomy (GTDB): domain Bacteria; phylum Bacillota; class Clostridia; order Oscillospirales; family Ruminococcaceae; genus Negativibacillus. Next base: position 8,333 of record CAMNVW010000029.1, read on the forward strand.
TAAAGCTGCTGCAATTCCTTTTGGATTTGACTGCTGTGGTAAGACTGCATTGCCCACTGCACAACGTGCCATGACGATACCAGCGCCACCCCCAGAAAAAACACAATCAGCCCTATTCTGACTGGCGTCGAAATCTTTTTCATCTGTTCCCTTCTTTATTTCGGGCTTTCTTCCCATTGTTCTTAACTGACTTTGCAAAAGTCAAAATCACGCCATCTCCACTGCTTTTAAAATCAGACTGAGCGCGTGCGACGAAGCAAGATAACGGATCGTTTCCCTTGCGTCCTGATCCTTGCGGTTGACGTTGAGCATGAACACCTTCGAGAAATGATCGCTGTTTACACCGATATAAACCAATCCGACTTCCTTGCCCTCGGAAGGTTCGGGACCTGCGTTGCCTGTGACGGAAACTCCAATTTCCGCACCCGAGATTCTCCTTGCACCTGCCGCCATTTCCCTTGCGGTCTGCTCGGATACGGCGCCGTATTGGTCGAGCGTCTGTGCGCTCACCCCTAAAATCTCATGCTTGATGCGGTTCGAGTAGCTGCAAATGCCGCACTCAAACACCTCGGACGCACCGCTGACATCGGTGATACGCTTTGCAATATAGCCGCCGGTGCAGCTTTCTGCCAGCGCAACGTGCAGGTGCTTTTCCTTGAGCGCGCGCACAGCCGCCGTCTGCAAATCGCCCACATCGACGCCGTACAAAAATTCGCCTGCCTGCTCCTTGATTTTCTCCATCACCGGCTGCAACAATGCTTCCGCATCCTCCCCGCGCTTTACCTTCGCTGTAACGCGCAGCTGTACCTCACCGGTCTTTGCATACGGTGCGATGGTTGGGTTGAGGCTCTCCTGCATCAAATCGTGCAGCATCGTTTCCAGCATGGATTCCCCAATGCCAAAAAAGTGCATCGTGTGGGAAACCAGCCTTGTGTCGCTGTCCTTGAGCAAAAACGGCTTGACGCTCTGCTCAAACATCGGCTTCATCTCACGCGGAGGCCCCGGCAGCATGATCGCGGTTTTGCCCTGCTGCTCTCCTCTTCCCTCGATTGCGCAGCCTGGCGCCGTGCCGTTTCGGTTTGGGAAAATGACGCAGCCCTCCGGCATCATCGCCTGTTTTTTATTGTTGTCGGTCATTACCCTGTTTAAGCGCAGGAAATGACATTCTATCTCATGTAAGGACGGCGCGTCCAGCACCAGCTTCCTGTTAAAATAATCTGCGATGGTTTCCTTGCTCAAATCGTCGTAGGTAGGTCCAAGACCGCCCGTTGTAATCACGATATCCGCTCTGGAGAAAGCAAGCTCCAAGCTGTCCTTTAACCGCTGCGGATTGTCCCCCACCACACTTTGATGATAAACGTTGATGCCCAGTCCTGCAAGTTCCTTTGCAAGATATGCCGCGTTGGTGTTAATGATGTCCCCCATCAAAATTTCTGTTCCGATACACAGAATTTCTGCACTGCGCTGTTTCATTCCTGATGCTCCTTTGCTGATAATAATGTATCTCACTCAACAAAATCATATCGAATGATTATGAACTTTTCTTGTCTTTCATCTCTTTTTGAAAAACTTTTAGGTCTGTAAAAGTATAGCACATTTTTCTCTGTGAAAAAAGATTTTCATGCGTGGAAAGTTTTTCAGGCACAAAATACGCACAAACCCTTGCAGTTTGTCCTTGAGTCATGGTATATTTCTTTATAAACGCTTTGTCAATTTTTTGAAAAAGTTGTGGGTTTTGAATCTTGTTCAAAACTGAATTTAGGGTGAAACAGCCTTCATTTTCTCTTTACAAGGAAGATTGTTTTTTATGGGGGAAAAACTTTTCTCTTGCAAAAGTTTTTCCCCCTGCTCAAACTTTCGTTTGAGCTTGCCCCTTTTTCCAAATGCGCTTGACGATAAAGGCATTTCGCACTCTGCGGAGTGCGAGCAAGAGCTCTGCTCCTGTACCTCGCAACTTTTGAAAAAGTTGACAAAACTTTTGTTTCGTTCTAACTTGTATCTCTGGCTTCAAGCCGGTGAAAGGAGTATCCGTATGGCAAACGAAGAAAAATATCTGCTGGTCGACGAACGGATTGCGCCTGAAATTTTCAAAAAAGTTTTGGAAGCAAAAAAATATATCGCCACCGGAAAGGCAAAAAATTCCTCGGAAGCGGTCAAACTTGCAAATATTTCCCGCAGCGCTTTTTATAAATATAAAGACAGCGTGATGGAATATAATTCGTGCGCCGCAAACAATATCATCACCTTATACATGACGATGGAGGATGTGCCTGGCGTGCTGTCCTCGGTCATCAATCACCTTGCCGAATACAGCGCAAATATTCTGACCATCAACCAGAACATCCCGTCCGACGGCGTTGCCGCCGTCACCATTTCCATCCGCATGACCGACGTTACCTTGGAGGAAGAACAGCTGATGGAACGCCTGCGCGCGCTGCACGGCATCGTCAAAGTCAGCAAGGTTTCCTAATGCAGGCTTCGCCTGCACCTTGTTTCTCTATTTGACTTCGAGGAAGTCGAAAGTCACGCTTACAGTTTTGTGCTGCAACTGGCTTCGTGTTGCGTGACATTGAGAATGGAACACAGTTCCATTCTCCCAACTTTAACCTTGTTAAGGGGGAGTGTCCCCCACACCCCCACGAGTTCGGGCTTACGCAGCCCGAGCCCGCGGTTACTTTTGTGTAACAACAAAAGTAACCAAAAATGTTTTCAAGACCTAGGTCTTGAAAATCCCTATGAAGGGGGTTGCCACCCCCTTACAGTGCCTTACGGCACGTCTTCCCCCGTCCGTAGACGAAAAGGTGCGTTCTTTCTGGGGGGGAGAGTCGAGAGAGGGGAACTCCCCTCTCTCTGCTGGAGGTTTCGGAACCAGAAGGTTCCGAACGAATCTTTGGTGACTTTCTTTTCGTA
>CAMNVW010000030.1 GCA_946563605.1 uncultured Clostridia bacterium
ATATTTTTGGAATTGACGCTGATCTGTCCTTCGCGTTTCATAAAAAATTCCTCCCTATTGTGTCGAAATGATAGGAACCCTTCCTCATTTTCCCGTGTGTTCTGTTCTTTTTTAAGGAAAGCTTCAAAGTCGCAGGATAAATTCCATAGAATTCATCACAAAACTATATTAAATATATAAAAATATTTTACTCTTTTCATCGTAAATGTCAATATATTGCTAAAAAACTTTACTTTTTCTGCATTTTCTCGTAACAATTTGGCGATTTTGGATTTTATTTTCCACAAAAAGTTTCCAACACTTTTATCTTTGCCGTGTAAAATTCCTGTTTTTAGGCATACTAACTATGAAAAAGCGGTATATTTCTGCTTTTTAAAAAGTTTGCGCGCACAATATTACGATTTGTAAATTATTTTTTCTGATTCTCCACAAAATCCCCTCCCATCCAATTTGTTGTATTCATCGGTATTTTCCACATTCTCAACCAAGTTTTCAACATATTCTCATTCAACTGCGTTAAATTCGTCGAATTATGTTATACGTTTGGGATAATCAGCCTGTTTTTTCACGTTTTCAACTTTATCAACAGCCTTTTAAACAATTATTTTCCATAATCAACATTCAAACAGAAAGGGAACCATCATGGTACGAGGAACGAATAAACGAATTATTGAAATCAACGACACACAAAATCCTTACTTTGAACGCGCTGTGCTTTACCTCAAGGATAACCGCGCCGATTCCCCCAAAAAAACGCTTGAAAACCAAGCGCAGCATTTCCTCAAAAACATTCGCTCACCGCGGCTGCACGCGGTCAAGTCCTCCTTTTTGTGTGCGGAGGGACGCTGGTGGAGCTCCGCCTGCAAGCTGCTGCTTTCGGCGGCGGCAGGCGGCGCACTGACCTTCCTCATCATTCACTAAGCCGTTTGCAGAAAAAGTTTTTTTAATTCTTGGGTTTTCAATGGAAATCCTTCCAAAATATGTTATAATTAAATTTACGGATCATCCCGATGGTTATTCATAAAATTTTGATATATTTTCGGAGGAATTATAAGTGCCTAAAGAATTTGAATCTCCAAAAGACACCCAGGAAAATACTGTTATCGCCGGCAGAAACGCAGTCGCTGAAGCGCTCAAAAAAGGACGCCCCATCGACTGCATCTACATTCTCAAAGGTGTCGAACGCGGCAGCATGGGTAAAATCATTTCCCTTGCAAAAGAAAACGGTGTTCCAATCAAGGACGCCGCGCAGCAAAAGCTCGACACCCTCTCCAACGGCGTTGTCCATCAAGGCGTTGTTGCAATCACCGCCTGCCACGATTTTTCCACGATGAAGGATATCTTCCAAAAAGCCGGCGACCAGCCGCCTTTCATCATTATCTGCGACAATATTGAGGATCCGCACAATCTCGGCGCCATCATCCGTACCGCCGAAGCCGCCGGCGCACACGGCGTCATCATTCCAAAACGCCGCGGCGTTGGTCTAACCGCTACCGTTGCAAAAACCTCCGCCGGTGCGGTCGAGTATATGCCGGTCGTACGCGTATCCAACATCGTTGCCGCCATTGAGGAGCTCAAGCAAAAGGGTCTGTGGATCTTCTGTGCCGATATGGACGGACAGCCGTGGTGCTCCACCGATATGGGCGGTCCAATCGGCATCGTTGTCGGTGCGGAGGGCAACGGCGTCAGCCGCCTGACCAAAGAACACTGCGATTTTGTCGTTTCCCTGCCGATGAACGGTCAGGTAAACTCCCTGAATGCGTCGGTTGCCGCAGCCATCGTCATTTATGAAGCAGTTCGTCAGAGAAACGGTCTGCCCTCTTTTGCAAAGAAAAAATAAATCTCCTTGGACACCACTGAAACAAACAACGAAGGAGAACTGATATGAATAAGCAATACAATGTTGATGATATCTTAAACGAAATCAAATCTAAAAAAGCAAGACAAAATATCCCCAATCGTCCAGCTCCACGCCCCGAGCGTCCGCGTCCGAGCGTTTTGGAAAATATCGACGAGGATTCTTTCCATTTTTCCGTTGAATCGGAGCCGGTTCCAGCTGCCGCGCCGACCAGAACCCCTTCTGTACAAAAGAACGACCCCGAACCGGTGCGTCCGCAGAGCGTTCAAACTGCCGCGCCGCCGAAGCCGGCTGCTTCCTCCCACGACACCTGCGTATTTTTTAACTCTATCTCCAATCATCATGAAGCCGTCAAGACACAGCATCAGGAGCAGCGTCTTGAATTGATGCACCAAATGGAGGAGGAACGTCTGCGTGAAGAAGAACGCAATGCGGAGAAGCTTCGCCTTTTGGAAGAAGCAAGCAAACCGGCACCGGATGTGTCCGTTCCTCCAGAGGATGAGCTGACCAATTCCTTCTTTTTGGAACAGCAGCCCGCTGAATTGCCTGTGCAGGAAGGCAGCACCCCATTCGGGGATTTTGAGCCTGTCACTCCCCCGCCGGAACAGCCCGACCCATCCCTTGAGGATAAAACGGAATATCAGAAGTTTTTTTCCAAATTAAAGCGCAGTAAAACCGTTGAGGTTCCACAGCCGGAAGCTCCGGCAGAACCTTCGGAGCCTTTGCCGGATGCCGGTTCTCTCCCTTCCGAGGATACACAGGACGACCTGTTTGCCTCCACGCCAACCGGATTGACCGAAGAATTTGCCGCGGCACAGATCTTTACAAAATCTGCGCAGAAAAAAAACGCATCGGGTGAATCAAACGAAAAACGGTTCCATGTCAACCTGCCGGACGATCTTGATTTGGAGGAAAAGCCGAAAGAAAACGCCGGCGCTCCTGCTGAACCGAAAAAAAATCCTGAATCGAAAAAGGGCGGCTTGTTCCATCACCATGACGAATCCCAGCAAGCACCGGCATCCCGACTTGCTTCTGCTGACATCCCTGTTCCCGACGACTTTGCAGACGCGGACGAGGAAATCGAGGACTACACTTCCCCTAAAGACAAGGACGCTATCCTGCACGACATGAAGAGCATCAAAACAGGACTGCTGATCCGCATTGTGCTGATGGTCGTTCTGTTCTCCGTTTCCCTCTACCTGGCCTTAGCTGCCCGCGATATTCAAATCGGCGATGAGCTTCTGCCGCTGCCGACCTTTATCCAGCCGGAGATCCACCTGCGCTCCTACATGAGCGCCCTGTGTGTCATCTCGGCAATCGGTGCTTTGATCTGCTCCAATACCATCGGCGGCGGTCTGCTTGCATTATTAAAATTCCACGCAAACACCGACACACTTCCAATGCTCGCGCTGCTGGGCACCTTTGCACAAGGAATCTGTTACATCGTCAAGCCGGAATATTTCAGCGTTGACAAGGCGGACTTTGGCAGCAACCTGTATCTTTTCTTCCCTGTCGCACTGTTCATCCTGCTGTTTAACTTGGTTGGCAAGATGCTCGTCATCCTGCGCATCCAAAACAACTTCAAGCTGGTTTCCTCGGAAAAGCGCAAGAATGCCGCCGTATTCTTAAAGGACCGCACCCTGCTGCGCGATATTTCCAAGGGACTCTCGATGGAGGAATACACCATCGCTTATCCTGAAACCAGCCGTTTCCTCGCAAACTTCCTGGACAACTCCTACTCTGAGGATCATGCGGAAAACATGAGCCGCGTGCTTGCACCGATCTGTCTGCTTGCCGGCATCATCCTTGCGGTGCTGTCCTATCTGTTCAACAAAAACATTGCCGAAGCTGTTTCGACCTTCACCGCAATTATGTGCGTCAGCGCGCCGCTGACCTCCACCATTGCCGCAAACCTGCCGCTGTACCGGATGTCCCGCCGTCTGATCCCTTCCGGCGCGATGGTTTCCGGCTACTCCGCAGTGGACGCCTTCTCCCGAACAGAGGCAGTCGTGCTGGACGCAAAGGATCTGTTCCGTCCAGCGGACATTATCCTGCACGGCATCAAACCGTTTGACCAGGGAAAAATCGACTCAGTTATTCTGGACGCCGCAAGCGTTGTCTGCAACACTGACGGGATGCTGACCGATGTATTCAACAAAATCATCAGCTCGAATAAATCCATGCTGCGTCCGGTAGAAAATGTCACCTACGAGGATTCGATGGGACTTTCCGCATGGGTGGACGGCAAACGCGTGCTGATTGGCAACCGCGAACTGATGGTCAACCACGGCGTCGAAATCCCAAGCAACGATTATGAGATGCGCTTTGTGAAGGACAGCAAAAATATCGTGTACCTTGCAAACTCCGGTCAGCTTTCCGCGATGTTTGTCATCAGCTACCGTCCGAACCACGCCACCAAGGAACAGCTCGATGCGCTCGCTTCCAAGGGAATGTATCTGATCATCAACACCTCCGACCCAAACATCACCGCGGAAAAGATTCATGCCGTTTACGACTTCCCGCTTGAATTGATTAAACTGCTGCCGGCAAAATTCCACGACACTTACAACCAACTGACCTCCGAAAAGGAACGTTCTCCTGCAAAGATCGGCTTTGTCGGCTCCAACCGCATGATGGTCACCGCTATTTTGGACTGCATGACCGCAAAAACTGCCATCGATCAGGCAGTGCTGATCCAGATGATCGCGCTGGTTGTTGGTTATGCGCTGGTAGCGCTGTTTTCGCTGATGGGCAATCTTTCAATGCTGAGCATCCTGCATTTGATTTTGTTCCAGTGTATCTGGGCAGTCATCGGTACCGTGATTCCGAACCTGAAAAAATATTGATGAATAAAAAAACACCGAAGCATTTGAAGTGACCCCCAAAAGTTAGACAATATTTTGAGGCAAAAATTATTTAAGCTACCGAAAGGGCTTGTTGTCTGTGTAATGCAGGCGGCAAGCCCTTAATCTTTACTTTGATGCGGTAATTGTTGTAGTAATCCAAGTAAGCAATCAGTTCCCGTTTGAAATGCTCCATAGACTGAAAATCTTGCAGATAGAGGAGTTCGCTTTTTAGCAGACCGAAAAAGTTCTCAATGACAGCATTGTCCAGACAGTTATCCTTTCGACTCATGCTTTGCCGGATGCCTTTCTTTTGAAGCATTTGTTGATACTGCTTGTGCCGGTATTGCCAGCCTTGGTCAGAATGGAGAATCAGATTGATCCCATCCGGTATCTGCTCAAATGCTTTGTCTAGCATAGTCGTCACCATGCTGAGAACCGGTCTGTCCGAATAGGTAGTCATTCTCCGCACGCAGCCGCTGTACTTCGACCAGCAGATCTTCTTCTACCTTTTGAGGTGGTTTTTGTGATGACCCCTTTGAGTCGAATTTTACCTATTATTTTTTGCGCCATTTTTACAGCATGAAACAGGCAATTGAGAAGAGAACGAGCATTAAAAAAGAAATCCTTGAGGCATTCATCAATTGCAAAAATACAGTGCCTATGCTGAAAGTGGATTAGTTTGAAAGACATGCTGGTAGTGCGTTCCATGGCGTATTTTACGCCATAAGAAGGACAAAAACGACTATGGCATCTGAAAGGAACCAATTTAAAATGATAGAAAAAACTCGGTCTAATATACCCGAACTGCTAAAGCAGAGCTTAATTTTTCTAATGCAGCAATTTTAGTTAAAATAATGACAATAGTTTTGTTAAAACTGTTGGTTGATTTTGTTAATAAAAGACGGTATTCTTATATAAGAGATATAAAGATAAAACAACTTTATTTATCTAAAAATTGCTATGAAAGGGAAGTGCAGGTATGAAGAATTATATGGATTTAACCGGAAGAGTCGCTGTAGTTACAGGTGCATCTTCAGGAATTGGATACGAGTATGCTAAAGCTCTTGCAGGAAATGGTGCAAAGGTAGCAGCCTTTGCCAGAAGGCTTGAAAAGCTTAATAAACTTAAGGAAGAAATTGAAGCAATGGGTGGAGTTTGTCTCCCTGTTGCTTGTGACGTTTCAAATGAAGAACAGGTTAAGGCAGGTGTTGCAAAGACAATAGAGACCTTTGGGAAGATTGATATCCTCATCAACAATGCCGGAGCAATCGCAGTAAGTCCAATTGATAAGCTTGAGCTTGCTGATTGGAATAGAGTACTGAATGTCAGCCTTACAGGATATTTCTTAATGGCAAGAGAGTGCGGAAAGAATATGATGGAGAATCATTATGGCCGTATCATTAATACTGCATCGATTATGGGTCATATAAGCGGACTTGGAAACTGTAATATAGCTTACAATGCAGCCAAGGGAGCAGTTCCTAATTTTACAAGGGGCCTTGCTCAGGAGTGGGCTCCTTATGGAATTACCGTAAATGCTATCGGACCTGGTATGTTCCCGTCAGAGATGTGTGAGATAAATGAGCAGATTGAAATGTATCTGAAGGCTCGTTGTCCAATGGGACGTCCAGGAGTATTAGATGAGCTTTGTGGACAGATGCTTCTTTTTGCCAGCGAACTTACATCATATACAACAGGACAGACAATATATATTGATGGTGGATGGACCTGTGTTTAATCCTTAATAGAAAAAATGGCTGTAGCATATTTGAAGTGCCCCCGAAAAATTAGACAATATTTTGAGGCAAAAATTATTTAAGCTACCGAAAGGGCTTGTTGTCTGTGTAATGCAGGCGGCAAGCCCTTAATCTTTACTTTGATGCGGTAATTGTTGTAGTAATCCAAGTAAGCAATCAGTTCCCGTTTGAAATGCTCCATAGACTGAAAATCTTGCAGATAGAGGAGTTCGCTTTTTAGCAGACCGAAAAAGTTCTCAATGACAGCATTGTCCAGACAGTTATCCTTTCGACTCATGCTTTGCCGGATGCCTTTCTTTTGAAGCATTTGTTGATACTGCTTGTGCCGGTATTGCCAGCCTTGGTCAGAATGGAGAATCAGATTGATCCCATCCGGTATCTGCTCAAATGCTTTGTCTAGCATAGTCGTCACCATGCTGAGAACCGGTCTGTCCGAATAGGTAGTCATTCTCCGCACGCAGCCGCTGTACTTCGACCAGCAGATTTTCTTCTACCTTTTGAGGTAGTTTTCCTGGTTTGCCGGTACTGCTGCGTCCCCGGCGCTCCAGCCAGAAACCCTCTGGTCCTTCTGTCAGATAAATCCGTTCCCATGCCATAATCTGCTTATGGTCATTGATCTCGAATCGACGTGCTGTCTCGCTGTAACTCAGTTTTTCTTCCTGCATCGTTTCTACTACCAGTTTTTTTAATTCTGGTGTGTATCGTTTGTTCGGAATTTCTTTTGGCATAGTAAAACACCCCACTTGTTAGATAGTATATCATACTTGTCTAACAAATGGAGTGCAGTTCAAATGCTTCGGTGTTTTTTACGGAATCATTTTTACCCTGCCGTAAACAACTCACCTTCTAAAACCGATGAAATCATTCTTTTGGGACATGATTAGAAGAGAACAAGTATGAAAGATTCTTGTTCTCTTCTCCTGAGGACTCAGGAGGAATCCTTTAAACCAGTTTAAACTAACCGTTGTTCTTTTTGTCCTCGAGCCACTGAGAGAGCTCATCAATATCCTGTTCGGTCAGGTCATTGCTGTCGTACAGGGTGTTGACCAAACTCATGAAGGAGTTTTTGTGCAGCTTCTTGATAAAGTTCTTGGTCTCAAATTCCATGTACTCCTCGCGCTTTACCTGTGGGAAATAGATTCTTTCCCTGCCGCGTTTTTCCGAGGTCAGGAAACCCCTGTCGATCAGTCTGGAAAGCAGTGTCAGCAGAGTGGAGATATTCCAGTTCTTTTCGTTGCTGATCGCCTTCATCACATCGTTGGTCGACATTGGCGGCGCGTTGTCCCAGATTGCCTTCATTACTTCCAGTTCTGCATCCGGCAGTCTTCTCATTTTGTCAAACATACTTTCACCCACTTTCGGTCCATACTCTCATACAGACCTGATTTCAATTCATCCACACCTATAATTATTACCAGTGTAGCAATCATTGTCAATGGATTTTTGAAAATTATTCAGTTTTAACCAAAAAAATTTATATTTTTTAGTTGGTTCTTCCGTTTCTTCCAAAGCTTTTTCTCTGCATTGACACGCTTGACTTTGGAATGATACACTATACAGAACAAAGACAGTCTTGATTATCACAACCGATTGGAAAGGATTATTCATGGATCAAATTTTATTTAACGACCTCCCGATTATCGAACCCATCCAGCGCGCCGTCGCTGAAATGGGATTTACCCAGCCAACACAGATTCAAGCGCAGAGTATCCCTCTTATTTTAGAAGGACACGACGTCGTCGGACGTTCTCAAACCGGAACCGGAAAAACCGCCGCTTTTGGTATTCCTGCTATCCAGATGATAGACCCGCAGCTTGACCGCCGCATGGCGCAGGTTTTGCTTTTATGTCCGACCCGTGAGCTTGCCGTACAAGCCTGCGAAGAACTGAAAAAGCTGGCGCGTTACACGCACAACGTCCGCATCTGCGCGGTTTACGGCGGTGCACCGATTGAACGTCAAATCGTACAGCTCAAAGATGCAAACATCGTTATCGGCACCCCCGGTCGTGTAATGGATCACCTGCGCCGCCGTACCTTGAAAATCTCGGAACTGAAAATGGTCATCCTTGACGAAGCCGATGAGATGCTCAGCATGGGTTTCCGCGAGGACATCGAGACCATTCTCACCGAAGCGCCCGAAGAACGCCAGACCGTTCTTTTCTCTGCTACCATGCCGGCGGAGATCATGAAGCTCATCAACAATTATCAAAAAGACCCGCAGCTTGTGGAAATCAACAAGTCGCAGGTTGCGCTGAACAGCATCGAACAGTTTTACTACGACATTCCGGTCGGACGCAAAAATGACGCGCTCGCACTGCTGCTGCATTATCACAATCCTTCCCGCGCCATCATCTTCTGCAACACCAAAAAGATGGTGGAGGAACTTAGCTCCTGGCTCATCGACCACCACTTCAAAGCGGAGGGTCTGCACGGCGACCTCAAGCAGTCCCAGCGCACCGTTGTGATGGATGCTTTCAAGGCAGGTCGCATCGCCATTCTGGTTGCTACCGACGTTGCCGCACGCGGCATCGATGTAGACGATATCAACTGCGTCATCAATTACGACATTCCGCAAAACGCCGAATACTATGTCCACCGCATCGGAAGAACCGGACGTGCCGGAAAAAGCGGCTGCGCTTATACTTTGTGCTGCGGACGGTTCCAGCTGCGCCAGATGGAGCAGATCATCCGTTTTGCGAAGGCACAGGCACAGCTTTGCCCAGTCCCAATGCCGGAAGAAATCATCCAAAAGCAGCACACCGAAAGTGCTGCCGAGCTGCGCGAAGCGCTCATAGACAAAACCGATTTCCCTTACCTTGACATTGTACTCTCGCTGATGCAGCCAAACGAAGACGGCACACCTTCCTTCTCCGCTGAACAGATCGCCGCAGCTGCGCTCGAACTGCTCTACGGCGGCAGGATTCAAAATCTGCCGGACGCAAAAGGTATCAACCGCGAAAAACAGCGCCGTTCCCCGAAAGATTATGTCAAGCTGCTCATCAACGCCGGTCACGACGCTCGGATGGTTCCAAACTTCATTGTCGGCGCCATTGCAGAAAAAACTGCCCTCTCAGGACGCGACATCGGTAAGATTGAAATTTTTGAGGACAACACCACCGTCGAAATCCCACAGGAGCAGGCGGAAGAAGTGCTCGCCGCTATGCAGGACTGCCGCATCAACGGCAAAAAGGTGCATATGAGCGTCTTAAAGCAAAAGCAGCAGAACAATCGCCGCAAGGATACCAACGATAAAGGCAAAGGAAACTATAAAAAGAACAATATTGAATCCGGTAGTTTCAAACACAGCAAGGAAAGCGGCTGGAAAAAACAGAATCCGCGCAAAAAAGCCTCCTATGCCCAGCGCTTTGAAAGCTATGACAGTCAGGAAACCCCGGACTGGAAGCCGGAACGCAAATCAGATAACAAGCCGGAGCGAAAGTCCAACTGGAAATCCGACAAAAACTTCGGCAAAAAGTCCTTCCCACCAAAAAAGCGGAATCAAAACGACAAAAAACGAAGCTTCCGCGGCAAAAAATAAACCCTGTTTTGGGGATAAAAGGAGGTAATCCGCTTGCCGCTCACCGTAACCCAACTTGAGAACGGACTGCTTGTGGAGGGGGTGCAGGATTTTTCCCTTTCCCAAATTCTCGACTGCGGTCAATGCTTCACCTTCTCAAAACTGGACAGCGCCGACCCCTTGACCGAAACCTGGCACGGGACAGCAGGCGGCCGCTACCTCAAAATCGCGCAGCGTCAGGACGGCGCTCTGCTGTTTTACAACACCTCGCCTGCGCTGTTCGAGCAATTTTGGAAAAGCTATTTTGACCTTGACACCGACTATGCTCACATCAAGTCCATCTTGTCGCAGGACAGTGTTTTAGCAAAAGCCACTCAATATGCGCCTGGTATCCGCATCCTGCGTCAAAATGCCTGGGAGGCGCTGTGCTGCTTTATCATCAGCCAAAACAACAACATCAAACGCATCCGCGGAATTGTCGAACGGCTTTGTCAAAGCTTTGGAGAGGAGCTTGAACACGGATTCTTCTCCTTTCCAGCACCTGCGGTGCTCGCCGGCTGCTGTGTCGAGGATTTAGCGCCGCTGCGCTGCGGTTTTCGCGCGAAGTATCTCATCGACGCCGCACAAAAAATCCACAGCGGCGAAATCGACCTGCAGGCAATCGCCGTTATGCCGCTTGCACAGGCAAGAAGTGAGCTAATGAAAATTTACGGCATCGGTCCCAAGGTTGCCGACTGCGCGCTGCTTTATGGCTTTTACCGGCTGGAATGTTGTCCGATGGACGTTTGGATGAAGCGCGTGTTCGCCATCCTGTACCCAAACGGACTGCCGGACTGCGCCAAAGATTACATTGGTATCGCGCAGCAATATCTGTTCCACTATGCGCGAACCTGTCCACAGGCATTTGAGCCAAAGCAGGAGGTATTGAAGCCAACACCTCAGGAGGTATTGAAGCCAACACCTCAGGAGGTGTTGGCGTGAAAAAAGCCTTTTGCCTTATTTTTGTCAGCCTGATGGCCGCCTGCCTTCTGCTCTTCACCGGCTGTGTACGGTCTGCCACCTCGTCCGAATCTGCCGCACCGCAGGATCAATCCGAGATTGCTCCTGCCGAAGATATTTCCGGGGAAATTGCGGCGGAGGAATCCGCCGATGAACCCCAAAGCGAAAACAGCACATCGTTTTCTGTGTGTGCGTATTTACCTGTCAATGCCATGCCGACCGACACTGAAGCCTTTTTAACGGAATAC
>CAMNVW010000031.1 GCA_946563605.1 uncultured Clostridia bacterium
AAGCACGATTTTCACCATCATCTGCAAACGCTGAAAGGTCAGCTCGAAGCCGGCGAAGTTGAGCGCGCGCTTGCTTATATAGAACAGCTTGACAACCAGCTGATGAATGTGGACACGCTGCTGAAAACGGGCAACGTATCCCTCGATGCCATTTTGTCCGCAAAGATTGCCCAAGCCAAGGCAGAAAATATAGCCGTGACGGTGAAAGCCAATGTGCCGGATACATTAACGATTTCAGACTTGGAATTGAGTATTGTCATCGGGAATCTGCTTGACAATGCGATTGAAGCCTGCCGAACAGCAGCGGGAGAACGGTTTATCCGCATCTTCATTTCAATCAAAGGAACTATGCTTTATTTTTCCATGCTCAACTCGGCTGGTGCAAAAAGGAAAAAGACAGGTTCCTTGTTTGCAACGCACAAGGACGGCGTTCACGGCTTCGGTCTGCGCCGAGCGGAAGCGATCCTTGAAGAACACGGCGGCTGGGTAAAATACAACAGCGAGGACGGCGCTTTTACTTCGGAATTTTTGGTACCCGCTATCAAGTGATTTGCAATTCGTGCACTGGCAGAAGCATTTCGTGCACGAATTTATTTTATCTTTCTTTTTTCCGGTATACTCTAAGCGAAAGGAGTTGGTGTGAAAATGAAGAAGAAAAAGCCAGCCTATTCCGTATTTTCAAACTTTGCATGGTCACTGAAAATGCTGTTAAAATACAGTAAGACGGCTTTCTTTATTACTGCTTTACTAATACCCATCAACATTGGACTCAGGTATCTGGAAATATACCTGCCATCGCTTGTCGTATCGGAGGTAACAAACGGTCAAACGCTCCGTCATGCCATGATATCTATCGGTGTTATCATGCTGTTGATCATGCTTGGATATATGATGATTCAAGCGCTTGGGTATATCCGAACCTCTGCGCTCGGAATTTACCGATACAAAATGACCGACCTTGTGACGAGGAAACAGCTTTCCATGTTCTATCAAACTTACGAACAAAAGGACGTCCGAGACCTTGCCAGCAGAGCAAGCACCGCCACTTATATGTGGAATGGCGTTCAGCCGCTTACCGACATTGTCTATAACGGCTTCGGAATGATCGAGAATCTTTTGGGATACATCCTTTTCGGTTCTGTGATCTCTTTTGCAAGCCCTTGGCTGGTTCCGATATTGACTGTCGCGCCTGTTGTCAATATTCTTTCCGTCAAAGCTTATAACAAATGGGAATACGCGCACAGAAGCAAGATGACCGACCTGAACCAAAAGCTCGGTCACGTCGAGAAACTACCAGACGATTTCTCCGCAGCAAAGGATATCCGCATTTACAGTATGGCGACATGGCTTCGCGAGTGTTATCGCGATTTGTCCGAACAACGGGCAAAATGGGACAGAAGCACTGTCAAAAAGAGCTTTCTCTCCCGCACTGCTGATTTAATTGTCATTCTGATTCGTGACGGCGGTGCATATGCGCTTTTAATCCATATGTTCTACAACGGCGAAATCGGCATAGATGAATTTGTGCTCTATTTTGCGGCGATATCTTCTTTTGCCTCATGGGTGGGAGGGATCATCTCCTGCTGGAACAAAGCGAATACAGTGAGCCTGACGATGTGCGATTTCAGAGAATTTATCGATTATCCCGAATATGACGGAAGCGGCATTGCCAAAGCAGAAGAACAGATGAACACTGTTCCGGAAATTGAATTCAGAAATGTCAGCTTCCGATATGACGGCGCTGAGCAGGACACCATTCACAATCTGTCCCTGAGAATCAAATGCGGTGAAAAGCTTGCGCTGGTGGGTCTCAACGGCGCAGGAAAAACGACCCTTGTGAAACTGCTGTGCGGTCTGTACAGACCTACCTCCGGCGAAATCTTCTTCAACGGCATCCCACTGTCCGATTTTAAGCGGGAAGATTATTACAAGCTCATCTCCCCTGTATTTCAAGAGATACGAACTGCCTTTTTCTCCCTTGCCGAAACGGTTTCCGGAAAAAGTACGGATGAGACCGATTTAAAAAAAGCAGAAATGTGTATGCGTCAGGCTGGGTTGGGTGCAAAGATTGACGCGCTGCCCAACGGTATTCACACAAAGCTCAATAAAAAGGTCCACGAAAATGGAACAGAACTCTCCGGCGGTGAAGCACAAAAACTCATGCTTGCACGCGCGCTTTACAAAGACGCGCCGTTATTGATCCTTGACGAACCGACGGCTGCGCTTGATCCGATTGCTGAAAGCAAAATCTATACCGAATTCAATGTGATGGCGAAAAACAAAACCTCACTGTTCATTTCTCACAGGCTTGCGTCCACATCATTTTGTGACAGAATCATTCTCCTTGAAAACGGACATATCACAGAAGAAGGCACGCATCAGGAGTTGATTGCAGCAAACGGAAAGTACAAAGAATTATTTGATATGCAAAGCTGCTGGTATCAAGATGACACAAAAGGAGGAGATGGCGAATGAAGCTTCGTGAACACTTTCAAGTTTTCAAACGGGCAGCAAAATATACTTTCTCCATCAACAGAAAATATACCGTTCTGTTGATGCTGAACGCATTTCTTTCGTCCATCATCGGCTATGTTCCGATTTATTTTTCCGCCAAGGTTATTGACTCGCTGATCGCCAAAGCTTCTGTTGAAACGGTTGTTCTTTATGTGGCTCTGACGGTAGGGATTGTATTTGCGGTTAATCTGCTGAACACCTACATTTCTTGCGAAAAAAATGTTGCATACAGCGCCATGTGGAGAAATGAAGATTGGTCATATTCAGAAAAAGCCATGCAGATGGCGTATGAATCGATTGAAGACCCTGCGGTTACACGGCTGCGTTATCGCATCCGGCATGAAAGTCAAATCGGGCAAAACCTATTCTATCTGTATCAGCATATTGAGCAATTGACTGGGCAGATAACAAAAATCATTGCTTCCATCGCACTGACCGTATCGTTTTTCACGCTTTCAGCCGTACCGGTTGGCTTTAAGCTCCTCATCGTCGCGGGCGTGTTTATCACACTGATTGTTCAGATTTATACAACCCAAAAGACAAATGCGCTCAATCGGGATTTCCATGCTTCCTCTGTTGATATGGGCATCCTTTCCGAACACTTTAACAAGTATATTAAGGACTACAGCGCCGGAAAAGATATCCGTCTTTACAATCTGGAGGATTTCCTCGGCGATTCCTACTTGGCGCTGCAGCAGGCGTATTGGGAAGGGGATCTGAGAAATTCATATAAGAAAGCGGCATGGACGCTTCCGGCAGCCGTTCTCAATACCGCATTAAAGTTTGGTATCTACGCAGTTCTAATTTATGCCGCCTTGCAGGGAGGCATCACGATCGGTTCCATCGCCAAATATGTAACCTGTATCATGCTGCTTGCAGAAACGCTGGTCAATATTGTCAGGACAATCCAAATCGCACTTGACAACAACCATTATCTGAAACGCTACTTTTCTTACTTCGACATCCCAAACAATATGTATCAAGGTTCTTTGACGGTCGAAAAGCGTGACGATAACGAATACGATGTAGAATTCCGAAACGTCAGCTTCAAATATCCCAACACCGAAACCTATGCCTTGAAAGATATCAGCCTCAAATTCAAGGTCGGAGAAAAACTTGCAATCGTCGGCATGAACGGTTCTGGAAAGACTACGTTCATCAAATTGCTGTGCCGGCTTTATGACCCAACAGAAGGCGAAATCCTGCTGAACGGCGTCAATATCAAAAAATATGATTACGACGAATATATGTCTGTGTTTTCCGTCGTGTTTCAGGATTTCAGCCTGTTCTCCTTTCAGCTTGGAGAAGTTGTTGCATCAAGCAAGAACTTTGACGAAAACAAGGTGCGCGAATCTTTAAAGAAAGCAAATTTCGGCGACAGGCTTCAAGAAATGCCGGAGGGTGTTCATACCTATCTGTACAAAGGTTACGATCAATCCGGCATCGAGATTTCCGGTGGAGAAGCACAGAAAATTGCGCTTGCACGCGCACTCTATAAAGATTCGCCGTTCATCCTCCTGGATGAGCCTACGGCTGCGCTTGACCCGATCTCCGAGTATGAAGTTTACTCGAATTTCAACGCCATTTCGGGAGATAAAACGACAGTATATATTTCTCATCGTCTGGCGTCCTGCCGCTTCTGTAATAAGATCGTGGTATTTGATAGCGGTCACATTGTTCAGCACGGTTCACATGAAGAACTTCTTTCCGATGTGAACGGCAAGTACCATGAATTATGGAACGCACAGGCGCAATACTATACCGCATAAAAGCACAAAGAGCCGCCTGCACTGACTTTTTATAGTCAGTGCAGGCGGCTCTTTGCTGATGTCCATCCTCTTTGCCGAGAAACTCACTCGAGCCTTCTTCGAGTCGATTTATTCTCTGGAAAGCAAAGCGACGGTTTCGACATGCATCGTTCTTGGGAACAAGTCCACCGGTGCGGCTTTGACGAGGTGGTAGCCGAGCTGTTCAAGCTCTTTGCAGTCGCGCGCAAGCGAAGCGCTGTTACAGGAGATATAAACCAGCTTCTCCGGCGACATAGCCGCAATCGCCTGCAGAACCTCGATCTCACAGCCTTTTCTAGGCGGATCCACCACGATGACATCCGGTTTCAGGTTTTCCTCTGCAAGCTGTGCAGCGGCTTCTTTGGCGTCTGCACAGATAAATCTTGCGTTTGCAACGCCGCAGCGTTTGGCGTTTACGCGGGCATTCTCCACCGCGTCTGGAACGATCTCCACGCCTACCAGCTCCCGAACCTTTGAAGCCATCGACAAACCGATCGTTCCGGCGCCGCAGTAAAGGTCTACGAGCAGCTCATCCCCCCGAAAATCCGCAAGCTGAGCCGCCAGCTGATACAGTTTTTCCGCCGCCTGACGATTCACCTGATAAAAACTCAGCGGCGACAGCTCAAACTTCACACCGCACAGGGTATCCTCTATCGTGTCCTTGCCGTAGAGGGTGACGCACTTTTCTCCCAATATCACATTGTTTTGTTCGCGGTTGATATTCAGCACCACCGATGCTACCTGCGGACAGATCTTCAGCAAGCCGTCCACATACTCCTGTGCGTGCGGCATCCGCTCGGAATTGATCACCAGGCAAACCATGACTTCGCCGGAAATCTCGCCGCAGCGCAGATACAGATGGCGCACCTTGCCCTTTCCGGTTTCCTCGTTATATGCGCTGATGTGGTTCTCCTGCAAAAACTGCTTGGTGTATTCCAGAATCTTCTCGAAAAATGGCGGCTGCAAATCGCACTGCGCGCAGGAAATCACGCGGTGGCTGCGCTTTGCAAAAAAGCCTACCTCAATTTTTCCTTCATGCTCCCGAATAGGATACTGCGCCTTATTGCGGTAACCCTGCACCAGCGGCGACGGTGTGATCGGCAGCATCACCGGATCAAGACCACCCAGTCGGCGCAGATTCGATTCCACGAATTCTGCTTTATGTATCAGTTCCGCTTCATAGGAAATATGGCGGAAAGCACAGCCGCCGCACTTTTTATAGACCGGACAATGATCGTCGATGCGGTCCTTCGATGGCTCCAAAATTTCCTCCACGATGCCGAAGCTATAATTCTTCTGCACCTTGACGATTCTTACCTTCAATTGATCCCCGACCGCTGTATATGGAACAAATACGACCATTCCATCCACTTTGGCAATTCCATTTCCATCCGAGGACATGGCGGTAATGGTGGTTTCTACCACCTGATTCTTCTTTAACATCTGCTCTTCCCCATTCCCTGTTAAAATCCCTTTTGATAAAAATTGCGTTTTCTTTAGTATATCAAAAACGCGCAGCGGCTTCAACTGGATTTTCCGCCGAAGCTTTGGCAGCACTTTTCTTAGCGGCGTTTTTTTGCTATAATAGGGAACAGAACTTCATCCGAAAAGGAGTGTTTTTATGGGAAGAAAATCCGGCAAACCCTTCAAAAAGGCTTACCTTGAAATCACCAACGTCTGCAATCTGAATTGCAGTTTTTGTCCAAAAACAAAACGTCCTGCGCGCTTTGTCAGCTTTCAGGAATTTTCCCACCTCATCCGTGAGGTCAAGCCCTTCACCGATTACGTCTACTTTCACCTGATGGGTGAACCGCTGCTGCATCCCGAATTGGAGCGTTTTTTTCACCTTTGCACGGTGGAAGGGTTGAAAGTTTCGCTGACCACCAACGGCACCTTGATCCGCCGCTGGCAGGATGTTTTGCTCTCGATGCCATCGCTTTATAGGGTGAGCATCTCCCTGCACAGCTTTGAGGCAAATCACACCGGTCAAACTTTAGAAGATTATCTTGCGGATATCTTTCATTTCTGCAAAGCCGCCTCCGAACAGACCAAGACTTACTGTGTTTTGCGGCTGTGGAACAAGGACAGCGCCACTTTAAAGGCTGCAAATCAGCGCAACGTCGATATTTTTGAACAGGTCAAGCAGTTTTTCCAGCTGGATTTCAACCCTGCTGACGCTCTCGCCCAGAAGCCGAGCGTACAGCTTTGCGAACGGGTCTATTTGGAAACCGCCGAAAAATTCTCCTGGCCGGACATTGCCCGAAACGACCCTGTTGACTCGGTATTCTGTCACGGTCTGCGCGATCAGTTCGGCGTTTTAGCGGACGGCACCGTCGTTCCGTGCTGCCTTGACTCGGAGGGCAGCATCAACCTCGGCAACATCTACACCCAGCCGCTGGCGGATATTTTATCCTCACTGCGCGCCAAAGCCTTGTATGACGGATTTTCCAACAGAAAACCCTCCGAAGAACTGTGCCGCCGCTGCGGTTATGCCGAACGCTATGCCATCTCTCAGCCTTGATTCAGCCGTTTATCAAGCCTTATCCCGACCTGATACGCAATCTCGTTTGCCGGAATACTCAGCAAAAACCAAAGCGAACTAAAGCCAAGGCAGATCTGTCCCAGCAGGTTGAGCGGCTCATTGTTATAACTCCAGACATTCCAGCCGAGCGCGAGGTTGACGATACAGCCTGTCACAAATTCCAACCCTGTGATGAGGAGGGTGCTTACAAAACAGCAAAACCAAAACGGCAGCTTTTCACAGCACCAAACGCTCAGGCGGCTCATCAGCAAAAAGCACAGCCCGCCTAACACGAACATACTCCAATGGGTAAAGCCGCGCCACAAAATCTCTATCGAAGAATAACCGATTCCGCCTATCAAAAACAGAATCAGAGAGCACATCGTTTTCTTAAACATCCCTATCACCACAATCTGTTTTTTCTTTAGTATGCGGCGTGCGCAATCTTTTTATACAATTTGTTTTAAAGTATATTTTATTTACATTTTGTGACATTGCTTGCTCCCCGAAAATCTGCTTTATTTTTATTTGAAACACAAGACCAATCAGTTTCGCTTGGCGAAACGGTACTGCCGTACTGCAGCATCGAGTCTCTGAGTTTGGCAAAGCCAAACTCACGGAAGTTCATTGTTTACAATGAACTTCTACTGCTCCTAAGGATTTTATTTATTGTTTATACTGTTCCAGCTTACGCTGGGGTACTGCCGTACCGCAGCATCGAATCTCTGAGTTTGGCAAAGCCAAACTCACGGAAGTTCATTGTTTACAATGAACTTCTACTGTCCTAAAAACCTGCAACTTTTGAAAAAGTTGACAAAACTTTTGTTTTTGCACAAACGAACGAAGCCAGAGCCTAAGCGACCTGCGCGAGAACATAATAAAACCCCCACCGGTCGGTGGGGGTTTTTATGTTTCTATGAAGGTTTGATCGCTTATTCCGCTGTGAGGGAAGCGTTTCCAAACCAGTAGCTGCCGTTTGCGCTGACTGTCCAACCGCTCAGCTTTGCGGAGTCGCTGGTAACAGTAAGGGTATCGCGGTAAAGCGGCATCACATAAGCGTCGTCAATCAGAACCATCTCTGCTTCGGACAGCTTTTTGGTTCTTGCGGAACCTTCCGACTGCATGGCTTCCATCATCAGCTTGTCAAAATCCTGATTGGAATAACCGCAGCCCGACTGCATATTGGAGGAAAGGTACGGCTGCAAATACAGCTGCTGATCAGGTGCATCCACTTCCCAGACGCTGCACAGCAGGTCATCGTATTGCAAACTGTTTCTGCTGCGCTGGAAAGTCTGTGCATCCTGCGCGGTGAGTTTCACGGAAAGTCCGAGTGCCTCCCATGCGGATTTTACCGTTTCAAGAGCTGCAGAAGTTTTGTCGTTTTCAAGGTAAACGATTTCGATGGAACGGTCGTCCATCGAATCATCGCCCGCTTCTTCAAAATATTCATCCAGCAAATCCTGTGCCTTGCTGAGATTCGATGAACCTGCAAGCAAGTCCTGTTCACCGCCCATTGTCAGCATAGCTTCTCCGCCTGCCGCCTGTGCTGCTGCCTCGCGGTCCAGCGACAAAGTCAGCGCTGCGCGCACACGTGCATCGTTTAACATTTTGTTGCCGGTGTTTGCGTTGACAACCAGCGTGGTGAAGCGATTGGAGGAAACGGTGGTTGTTTCCAAAGTTTCCGGCAGCTGTGGTACTTCCACAACATTGCCCTCGGTATCGGTCTGATTTTCCGGCTGAAAAATCTCTCCATCGGTAATCATAATATCGCCAAATGCCATTCCGACTGGTGCAAAATTGTCGTCCAACATTCTTGCAACAATATAATCAAGGTTGACGGTTTCTTTGTTCCAATACTGCTCATTTTTTTGGAACACAAGCTCTTTTCCCTCGGTGTAGCCTGCCAGGGTGAACGGACCGTTGGAAACCGCTTTCTGCGGATCCTTCGCCCAGGAGCCGTCCATATCGACTACATCTTCTCGCAGCGGCATAAATGCCGGCAGACAGAGCAACTCGTTAAAATAAGCGGTCGGCTGACGGAGTGTTACCTCCAAAGTGCTGTCATCCAGTGCTTTGACACCCAGTTCATCAATATCCGCCTGACCCTGTGCGATTTTTTCGTAGTTTGCAAGCACATTCATCAGGTAAGCGTTGTCCGCACCGGTTTCGGGATTGGCACAGCGTTTCCATGCAAACTCAAAATCCTGTGCTCTTACCGGCTGACCGTCCGACCAGAAAGCTTCTTTGATGGTATAGGTCAGTGTGACAGTACCGTCCTCATTTTCGGTCTGGCTTGGAATCTCCTCTGCAAGCGCCGGCTGAACACCGTTTCCGGTATCGCGCATCAAACCTTCAAAGGTGTTGTTGACAACGCTCATGCTGTCGGCGGTGTTGCTCCACGCTGGGTCAAGCGTCTGGCTGTCGATGCCGAGGTTCCATGCAAGGACGCTGCCCTTGCAGTCGGCGCTGACCATGTTTCCAGCATCGGTCATTTCTTCATTTGTCTGCTGTTCGTTCTCCTGCTCGTCCGTTTTTTTGCATCCACCGAACATGGACACGCACAAAAGCATCGCAAGCAGTAAAGCTAAAATTTTTTTCACTGTCTTTCCTCCATTTTTTTGCAGCTATATACACAAGCGCCTTAATAAACTGAGCTTATCGTATTTAATTCAGAATTATGATACCATGCCTTACGCAATTTGTCAAAGAAGCAGAGGACTTTAAGCGGATATTTTACAGTTTGGAAAAATATTGTCCACCGGTTGAAATTTGTTTTTATCAGAGGAGGGTCATCGCAAATTTTTTTCACAGGCAAAAGCTATAACGCCATTGTTGGTATTTTCCCTGAGGGTGAGCATAACAGGACCTTCAAGAAATAGCTCCTGTCCATTTTCATCATTTTTCAGCTGCACAAAATGACTGCACAAAATTTTATTTTTCCATCTTACCATATTCATGGGGTCATACCCATAGATGTGCCAATTGCCATGATGTTCCTTTGGATGCGGATTCGTAAAATCCTGAAACAGCTTTTCTGTTTTGTTGCGATATTCTTCAAATATTTTTGCCGGCAACGGATTCCCCCCTTTTTTCATCAGGTTTTTCGGAGATACACTTGTTGCTGATATCTCAAAAAAGGAGCTTTCTTCTTTTCCAATTTCATGCCAAATATCAGAGCCGACCAAGGACATTTCCATACAAAAAATCGCCCCAGAATAATACAGCTGTCTTCT
Source organism: uncultured Clostridia bacterium (assembly GCA_946563605.1). Taxonomy (GTDB): domain Bacteria; phylum Bacillota; class Clostridia; order Oscillospirales; family Ruminococcaceae; genus Negativibacillus. The sequence goes on from CAMNVW010000031.1 coordinate 10,056, forward strand.
TATGTCGAACAATTCATTGTCAACAGAACCCAGTTTTTTCAGATAAGATTCTATTTTCTCTTCATATTTTTGCAAAGAGATCTGCTTCAGCGCCATACAGCCTGTATATTCAGCCATTCCTTCTATGGTTTCTGCCAAAAATTCCTGTTTCACAATATTACCGAAAACCGTATCACGATATTTGCGCTGTGACATAAATTTTTCTAAACACCTTCTTTTTTCGGCAGTTTCCTTTGATTTGCAAGCTATGCACAACAGCTGATTCTCGAAATATTTCATCTGAAAATAGGCAGCGTCATCTGGTATATTCAACAGAGCAAGGTCATTTGGAAAACGGAACTCGCCTCTTTGCCTTTGAAACGCGTGAAACATTTCATGCACCAGATTGGATGCCAGCAGCTCCGAATCCTCCTGTTCTGGGGTTTCTATCTTCCAAATTGCAATGATTTGATTGTCCAGCTGAATGGCGGTGTTTCCTAAAAATCGTTCATCCTTTGTCATGATCTTTCCCCGATAACAAACTCTCGTTTTGTCATACAGCGCAAAGTCATATTTTGTAAAACCATGCCATATGCTTTCAAAATCAATGGTGTTGAGTATCTCATCCACAGCGCGATACAGCTGCTGCATTTCATCCACCTCTTTATCTTTTATTTGACTCCATCATAAAACGAATCTCCCCTGCAAGATACAGTGATCCGAGCGCGCAGATCACATCGTTTTCTTCTGCAAGCAAAAACGCCGTCTGCACCGCCTGCTGTAAATTTTGACAGGAAACTGCCTGTGCGTGATACTCCTGCTGTAAAACTTCGCAGAGCTTTTCTGCGCTCATTGCGCGCGGACTGTCCAATCCAACGCAGACAAACTGCTTTGCAATCTGCGTCATCTGCGAAAGCATCTCATGCGTATCCTTGTCCGCCATCATGCCGACCAGAAAGGTGATTTTCTGATTCGGGTAGTATAGCTTCAGTGCATCGGTCGCCGCCTGCACACACTGTGGATTATGTCCGCCGTCCAGAATAAAATCAGGCTTTGCGCACAGCTTCTCGAATCTTCCCGGCCACTTTGTTTTCGCAAGACCATCCTTCACATTCTGCTCGC